>NZ_JBHZAG010000032.1:0-70283 GCF_042754125.1 Amycolatopsis sp. NPDC059235 | reverse complement strand
GCCGGGGCCCGCCCCCCCCCCTCCTGAAAAAAACCCCCCCACCGCCCCCCCCTCTATCCCCCCGGCCCCCCCCCCCCGTGGGGGGGGGGGCCGCCACGGAACCAGTGCTCAGGCGCGCTGCGCGACCGCGAGCCGCACGCAGACGGCGAGGGCGCGGACGGCCTCCTCCACCTCGGCCAGCTCGGGGAAGGTCGGCGCGATGCGGATGACCGCGTCGGCCGGGTCGTCGCCGTGCGGGTGGGTGGCCCCGGCCGGGGTCAGCGCGACGCCCGCCTCCTTGGCCAGCCGCACGACCTCCTTCGCGGTGCCCTCGGGCACGGTCAGCGAGATGAAGTACCCGCCGGTCGGCTTGGTCCAGGTCGCCAGGTCGGCCAGCTCCTCGGAGAGGATGCGCTCGACGGCGGCGAACTTGGGCGCGATCAGCTCGGCGTGCTTGCGCATGAGCGCGCGGACGCCGTCGGCGTCCTTGAGGAACAGCGCGTGGCGGAGCTGGTTGACCTTGTCCGGGCCGATGGTGCGCTTGCTCAGCACGCTCTGCCACCAGGCGAGGTTCGCCTCGGACGCGCCGAAGAACCCGACGCCGGCACCGGCGAAGGTGATCTTCGAAGTGGAGCCGAACACGAACGCGCGGTCCGGGTTCCCGGCCTCGGCACAGAGCGTGAGGATGTCGGCCAGCTCCGGCTCGTCGTCGGCGAGGTGGTGCACCGCGTAGGCGTTGTCCCAGATGATCCGGAAGTCCGGCGCGGCGGTGGGCATCGCGGCGAGCCGCCCGGCGACCTCGGCGCTGAAGGTGACGCCGGTCGGGTTGGAGTACTTCGGCACGCACCAGATGCCCTTGACCGCGGCGTCGTCGGCCACGAGCTGCTCGACGACGTCCATGTCCGGGCCGGTTTCGGTGATCGGCACCGGGATCAGCTCGATGCCGAACCGCTCGGCGAGCGCGAAGTGCCGGTCGTAGCCGGGCACCGGGCACAGCATCGCGATCCGGGGCTCGTCGGCCCAGCGGCGCGTGGCGCCCGGCAGGGTGCTGAGCATCGCCTGGGCGATGGTGTCGTGCATCAGCTCCAGGCTGGAGTTGCCCGCCGCGAACAGCTGCTCGACCGGCACCTGCAGCGCGCCGGCGAAGATGCGGCGCAGCTCCGGCAGCCCCTTGAGCCCGCCGTAGTTGCGGGTGTCGGTGCCGTCCTCGGCCTTGTGCTGGCCGTTCGGCAGCGTCAGGAGATCTGCGGAGAGGTCGAGCTGCCGGGGCGACGGCTTGCCGCGGGTGATGTCCAGGGACAGGCCGCGCTCGACCAGCGCAGCGTAGTCGCGACGGGCGGTGTCGACGTCGACAGGAGCTGTGGTCATACCACCACGCTAAACCGCTCGCGCAAGCCAGTTCGGGTGACCCCCGGCTCGCGTGGGCTAGCGTGGGTGCCGTGCGGTACCTGGTGCATGCCGAGCAACGGCAGTTCTCCTTGCGGGACAAGGACGCCTGGCGTCCCGGCGACGGCGGATGGACCGACGAGGCGGTGTCCGCGCACCGCGTCGCGGTAGAGCCGTCGTCGCTCTCCGTGGCGACCGCGCGCTCCGATTGGGTCGAGGTCGACGTGTCGGTCGCTGGGGCGGCGCCCTCGGTGCGGCCGGACGCGTCCCACGTGGTGGAAGCCGATCTCGACGTCCCCGGCGGCGAGGCGACGCTGGCCGGTCCCGCCGATTACGAGCGCCAGGTTCACCGGATCGCGGTCCCGCCCGGCCGGTACCGGGTCCGAGTGTCCTATGTGGAAAGCGGCCCGCCGGACGCCGAATGGCACGACCACGAATTCGGCGAGCATTTCCGGTACGTGCTGGACCTGTGGCCGTCCGCCGGAGCCGCCCCGGTCGCGGTGCTGCGCCAGGGCGCCGAGGTCTGGGACGGCTGAATCCCGTTGGCGGCGCGCGGACCGGGACGGCAGACTCGGCGGCATGCAGTGGATCACCACCGAGATCGGCGAAGAGTTCGTGCGCGGTGCACTTGAGCTGGAACGCACGCCGCAGGGCCTGCTGCCGCACCGGCTGACCGCACGGGCACGGGCGCAGAACACCGACAGCAGGCTCGCGCTGGCCGAGTCCCAGCCGTCCGGCGTGCGGTTGGCGTTCCGCACCGAATCGACCGCCATCGAACTGGACACCCACCGCACGAAGGTCGGCTACGTCGGCCTGCCGCCGCTGCCGGACGGCGTCTACGACCTGGTGCTGAACGGCCGCCCAGCCGGTTCCGCCACGGTGTCCGGCGGCGACGAACTGACCCTCGACATGATGACCGGATCCAGCGAAACCCGCCCCGGCCCACCTGGCACGGTCCGGTTCTCCGACCTGCCCTCGGGGGTCAAGGACGTCGAGATTTGGTTGCCGCACAACGAAACCACCCGGTTGGCCGCGCTTCGCACCACCGCCCCGATTTCTCCGCTGCCGCCCGCACGGCGCGCCTGGCTCCACCACGGCAGCTCGATCAGCCACGGCACCGGAGCGGCAGGCGGGTCCCAGACGTGGGCCGCGCTCGCCGCCGCGGCGGCCGGGGTGGACCTGATCAACCTGGGCTTCAGCGGGAGCGCGCTGCTGGACCCGTTCACCGCACGGGCGATGCGGGACACGCCCGCCGATCTGATCAGCGTGAAGCTGGGAATCAACGTGGTGAACGCCGACCTGATGCGGCTGCGCGCTTTCAGCCCGGCCGTGCACGGTTTTCTGGACACGATCCGGGAGGGGCATCCGGATGTCCCGCTGGCGGTGATCTCGCCTTGGCTGTGCCCGATCCACGAGGACACGCCGGGGCCGGGTGCTCCGGTCTTCAGCGCCGGAACGCTCCGGTTCAAGGCGACCGGGGATCCGGCTGCCGTGGCGGAGGGGAAGCTGACGCTGAAGGTGATCCGGGAGGAGCTGGCGCGGATCGTGACCGCGCGGGAGGATCCGGGGCTGTATTACGTGGACGGGCTTTCGCTGTACGGGGAAGGGGATTTCGCCGCGCGTCCGCTGCCCGACGAACTCCATCCGGACGCGGCTACGCATCGGGTCGCGGGGGAAAGGTTCGCCAAGCAGGTGTTCGGGGCTGGCGGTCCGTTCGCGGGATAGAGGCCCGGTCTGCACCCGCATGACCGCTTGCTCGCGTACGTGAGGGGAACCCTGAGGGACTCTGATTCCCTCAGGGTTCCCCTCACGTACAGCGCGGCGCAGGGCACAGTGATCCAGCGCCGGGCCGCGACCCGACGGCCCCGGCTGCTAACTTCCGCCTCATGGCGGACCACACTCTCCGGGCCAAGCTGACCGACTCCGGCAGCGGCGTGCTGCTCTTCGGCATCACCCCGCCGCGCCTCAGCACCTCCCCTGAGCGGATCCGGGAGATCACCGCCGCCACCCTCGCGCGGCTTGGCGACCTCGACGTCGACGGCCTCGCCCTCTACGACATCGACGACGAGAGCGACCGCAATCCCGAAGAGCGGCCGTTCCCCTACCTGCCGACCCTCGACCCGGCCGCCTACCACGCGGACTATCTCAGCGAGTGGGACCGGCCCGCGGTGATCTACCGGTGCGTCGGCAAGTACCCCGGGGACGAGCTGCGGAGCTGGCTGCGGACCGCCGACACCGAACGGGTGCTGTCCGTCTTCGTCGGGGCCTCCTCGAAGGGCAAGGACGTCCACACCCGCCTGTCCGAGGCCCAGGAACTGCGCCGCGAAGTCCGGCCGGACCTGCTGCTCGGCGGCGTCGCGATCACCGAGCGGCCCGACGAGCACCTGCGGCTGATCGCCAAGCAGCAGGCCGGCTGCGCGTACTTCATCTCGCAGGTGGTCTACAGCGCCGACGCGGCCAAAAGCATGGTCTCCGACTACTTCTACGCCTGCCGCGACCAGCAGCTCGAACCCAAGCCTGTCCTGTTCACCCTGTCTGTCTGCGGGTCGGCGAAAACGCTGGCGTTCCTCAAGTGGCTCGGCGTCCACGTCCCGCGCTGGCTGGAGAATTCCCTGCGCCACGCCGACGACACGCTGGCCGAGTCCTACGAGCAGTGCCTGGCCACCGCCCGCGACCTGGCCGCTTTCTGCCGCAAGCTCGGCATGCCGTTCGGCTTCCTCGTGGAGAGCGTGTCGATCCGCAAGGTCGAGATCGAGGCGTCGGTGGCCCTCGCCCGAGAGGTCGGCGAACTGCTCGGCCGGACGGTTACAGCGGATCCAGCGCGGTGATCTTCCACTGTCCGTCGGTGCGATGCGCGGTCACGGACAGCTGCCCCACCGACGATTGCGGGGCACCGCCGCCCGGCAGGATCGTTTGCTGGTCAAGGAAAAGCAGCAGGCTCGCGTCATCGCCGTGCAGGGAGCGGACTCCGATCGCGCGGACGGTCGTCGTCCGGACGAGTTTCTCGTTCGTCGCGCGTTGGCGGGCCGCGGCGAATTGGCTTTGGTACTGGCCCACCGCTGAGCCGGTGAGGACGTCGCCCGCGGCGCGAGCGGTGCGGTCCAGGTTCGCGTAGTCGTAAGAAAAGACCGCCTTGACCGCGGCGCTGACCTGGTCGGTGACCTGCGCCGTCGCGACCGGGTCGACCATCGCTTCGTCGTCTTCGGGTTGCAGCAGCGACGCTTGCACGCCGAACCACACGGCGCACGCCACCGCGACCGCGGCCACGCCAGCGGTGATCGTCCGCCGGTTCACGAGCCCACCGCCTGGACAGCGCCGATCTTCCACGCGTCGCTGTCTCGCGCGAAGTCCACGGCCAGGCGGGCCTGTTTCGCCGAGGGCGCGCCATCGCCGGTGCTCACGCGGACGTTCAGGACCGCGATCAACCTTGCCGTGCCTGCCGAAGGATCAAGGTCGGTGACAGCGGCTTGCACCAGCGAAGCTGTCGACACGATCTTGGCGCGCTTGGCCCGGTCGATCTGCATCTGCCGGTCGCCGGAAAGGTCTTTGCCGTACTGCCCGGTGGTCGCGGCGATCCAGCGGTCCACGTCGACCGCGCTCGTGCGGTAGTCGATCGTGTTGAGCGTGACCAGGCTCGTGCTCGCGGCGGCCAGCACGGCGTCCCGTGCCCGGCCGCGGGCGAGGCTGTCGTCCTGCGCCGCGCTCCACCACGACCAGCCGAACCACGCGGCAGCCAGGACCGCGACTACGGTCAGCGCGGTCAGCACCCGTCCGCTCAGAAAGGGCTGACCCGCAACGACCTCGTCGGCAGCGTCATCAGTTTCCGCGGTATCAACAGCCATCACGAACCGCCCAGCAACGCCCCGAGCCCGCCCTTCAGCGGCGCGGTCAACTGCCCCAGCAAGCCCGGCAACTGCTGCTGCGAACCCTGGTCCGAAGGCGCGGAAGCCTTGGGCGCGGCCGGAATCGCGGGCGGCTTCCCCGCGTACGGCGCGTTCTGCGCCCCCCGAACCTCAGTCGGGCTTCCCGGCGGCTCCGCGCAGTAAGCGTTCATGTTGACCGGCGCTTCGCTGGTGTCGTTGGCCGGACGCTGTTTCGTGCCCTCGTACCCCTTCGTGCACGAATGCGGGTCGAAGAAGTTGAACACCACGCCCAGATGCCCGGTGCCGTCCGGCGAGGTCGTCGGCGAGAACGCCGAGATCACCGGATACGCCACCAAAAGCTCCTCGATGGCGTCCTTCCGCATCGAGGTGACCTGCGCGGTGGTGAGCGAGTTCGCGAACAGCACGCCGAGGTCGGTCCCGGACGTCGCGAGCACGTCGCTGATCTGCCTGCTCAGCTGCGGAGCCTCGTCGATCACCTTGCGGATGGCCGGATCCGACGATTTCAGCTGCCCGGTGATCGTCTTCAGCCCGGACGCGAACGCCGTGATGTTCTGCGCCTGCCGCTCCTGCGTCGCGAAGACCGTGCGCGAATTCGCCAGCAACCCCTGCGTGTCCGGCACGTACTGTGCGGCCGTCGCGGTGAGAGAACTGGTGCTGTCCAGCAGTTTCTGCAGCTGCGGTCCGGAACCGGCGAAGGCGTCGTACGTCTCGTCCACCACGGTCTTCAACGACTCCGGGTGGACGCTCGCGACCAGGCCGTCGAGGTGGGTCAGCACGGAATCCGGCGTCGCGGGCAGCGACGTGCGGTCCTGCGTGATCACCGCGCCGTCCTCGAGGTACGGGCCGGATTCGCGGTCCGGCAGCAGGTCCACGAACTGCTCCCCCACCGCCGACCGGTTCGCGACCTGCGCGTGCAGCGCGGACGGGATGTCCGGGCCGCCGGAGTCGATGTCGAGCCGGACGTCGATGCCCTGCGGGGTGAGCGTCATGGCCCCGACTCGGCCGACCGTGACGCCGCGGTAGGCGACCTCGGAGTTGACGAAAACCCCGCCGGAGTCGGCGAGCTTGAGCGTCACGTGATACCCGCGGTTGCCGAAAATGCGGTCGAGACCGGCGTAGTGCCCGCCCGCGTACGCTACCGAGACGATCGCGATCGCGAAGAACACCAGCAGCTGGATCCGGACTTTGCGCGTGTTCATCAGCCGCCTCCCAGCAGACCGCCGAGCAACCCGCCCAAGCCCGGTTTCGCTCCGCCCGTCGCCGGCGTGTTGGGCAGCGGCAACGGGAGCTGCGGCAGCTGCGGCGTCCCTTGCCCGGCGGCGGGCGGCGCGCCCCCGGTCGAGGGAGGCGTCGGCAGCTGGAACGGCGGCTGCGACGAGTTCGTGAAGTTCTGCACCAGCTTGTCGAGATCGAGGTTGATCCGCGCGTCGACGTTCGCGTAGTCGCCCTTGATCACGTTGCCCGCGTAGTCCGGGAACGGGTAGGTGAGCAGGATCCGCAGCGCGTTCGGCAGGTCCTTGCCCGCCGCGCTGAGCTGGCGCAGCGTTGGCTCCAGCGCCTTGAGGTTCGCGACGAGCTGGTCCCGGCTGCGGTTCACCGTGTCGACCGCGACGCCGGACAGCTTGTTCAGCGAATTCAGCATCGCCACCAGCTGGTCGCGCTGGTCGGCGACGATCTTCAGCCCCGGCGCGAGTTTGTCCAGCGCGGTGGCGAGGTTCTGCTTCTGCCCGACGAGCGTGGTCGACAGCTTGTCCAGCCCGTCGATCGCGCGCAGGATCTCGCCCTTGTGCCCGTCCAGCTGGGTGGCCAGTTCGTCCACTCGGGACAGCAGCGCGCGCATCTGCGGTTCGTTGCCCGACAGCGCGTCGTTGAGTTCGTGGCTGATGTTCTGCAGCTGGTCGACGCCGCCGCCGTTGAGCAGCAACGACAACGCGCCCAGCACTTCCTCGATTTCCGGGTTGCGGTTCGTGCGCCCGAGCGGGATCTGCGCCCCGTCGGCGAGCTTGCCGGACGGCTTCTCCGCGGTCGGCGCGCTCAGCTGCACGAACTTCTCGCCGAGCAGACTGGACTGGCGCAGTTCGGCGCGCGCGTTGGCGGGCAGCTGGACGTCGCCGTTCACTGTCATCGACACGAGCGCGGACCGGGTGTCCGGCGTGAGCGCGATCCGGTCGATCCGGCCGACCGCGACGTCGTTCACCTTCACGTTCGCCTGCGGCACCAGGTCCAGCACGTCGGTGAACAGCGCGGTGACGTGGTACGGATGATCGCCGACGTCCGGGCCGCCGGGCAAGGGCGTCGAGTACAGCCCGTTGAACCCGCCGTCGCTGCACCCGGCGAGCACCAGCACTCCGGCGAGCACGCCCGCCAGCCGTTTGCGGAGGCGTTTCACTTGCCACCTCCGGGTTTCTGCGTCAGCACGTCCGTCAGCGGAAGCGGCAACGGCGGCAGCTGGCCGTTCTGCAGCGAGTTCAGCGCCTGCGGGATGGACGGCAGCTTGAGCGTGCCGTCGAGCACCGGCGCGAGCTTCTTGCAGATGTTGCCGAGCGTGTCCGGCAACGGCTTCGGCGTGCCCGCGCTGATCAGCCGGCAGATGGTGAGGATCGGCGGGTTGGTGATCTCGTTCAGGTTGTCGCGCACCGCGATCGTGCCGGACGCCGCGTCGTAGGTGTTGATGAAGTTCGTCGCGCCGACCGGGGCGATGTCGAGCACCTCGGCGAGCGAGGCCCGCTGGTCCACCAGCACCTTGGTGAGCGACGCCAGTTTGGCAACATTGGACGAAAGCCCGTTTTTGTTGTCCGCCACGAACTGTTTGACGTCCCCGAGCGACGTGGACAGCGAATCGAGCGCGGCGCCGACGTCGTGCGAATCGTCGGCGAGGAATCCGCTGACGTCCGCGAGCCGCTGGTAGAACTCGTTCAGCTGGCTGTCGCTTTGGGACAGTGCGGAGGTGAAGGAGTTCAGGTTCTTCACCGTGGAGAACAGGTCGTCCTTGGAATCATCGAGAGTGCCGGCCAGATCGGCGAGCCGGGTGACAGTCGAGTTCAGGTCCTTGCCGTTGCCCTTGAGGTTGGCCGCGGCCGTGTCCAGTAGGTCGGAGAACGCGCCGTTTTTGTTGGCCCCGTTGGGTCCGAGCGCGGTGGACAGCTTGTCGAGGCTCGCGTAGAGGTCGTCCAGTTCGACCGGCGTCGCGGTTTTGTCGCGCGCCAGCACGGTTCCGCTCGCGAGCGTCGGGCCGCTGTCGTACGACGGGGTCAGCTGCACGTACCGGTCGCTCACCAGGCTCGGCGAAACGACCACCGCGCCCACGTCCTTCGGGATCGGGACGTCGTCGTTGACCTTCATGTCCACGCGCACCGCTTGGCCTTCCGGCGTCACCGCGGTGACCTCGCCGACCGCGACGCCCAGCACGCGCACGGACGAACCGGCGTACAGGCCGACGGTCTTGCCGAAGTACGCCGAGATCTTCGTCCCGCCGGTGTCGCGCAGCGCGAAGTAGACGCCCGCCGTGAGCAAAAGCGCTGCCACACAAGCGAATCCGAGCCAGGTAACCAAACTGCGCCCAGCGCGCGTTTCGACAGTCATCGTCCACCCACCCCCTGGTCAGGTGCGGAGATCGGCGGGGTACAGCCCTCCGGGTTGATCGAGATCCCGCCCGCCGTGATCGTCGGCGGCAGCAGCCCGCACAGGTACCCCTCGAACCAGCGCCCGTTGCCGGTCGCGTTCGCGCCGACCCGGGCGAACGGGGCCATCAGCTGCAGGCTCCGGTCGAGGTTGCCCTGGTTGCGCTGCAGCACGTCGGTGACCTTCCCGAGCGCGGCGAGCGTCGGCCCGATCTGCGTGCGGTTGTCCGCGACCAGCCCGGAGAGCTGCTTCGAGATCTCTTGCGTGCCCTTGAGCAGCGTGCTGATCTGTTCGCGGCGCTGCTGCAGTTCGGTCAGCAGCAGATTGCCGTCGCTGATCACCTGCTGCAGCTGGGCGTTCCGGTCGGACAGCGTCTTCGAGATCTTGCTCGTGTTGGACAGCAGCGCGTGCAGATCGGCGTCGCGCGAGGACACCGTCTTCGACAGCGCCGACAGCCCGGACAGCGTGTCCTTCAAGTACTGCGGACTGTCCTTGAGGGAATCCGACAGCGCGGTGAAGCTCTGCGCGAGCTGCTTGGTGTCGATGTCGCCGACCGTGGTGGACAGCTGGTTGAACGCGTCCTGCAGCTGGAACGGCGTCCGCGTGCGCTGCACCGGGATCGTGTCGCCGGGCGTCTGCGTGCCGCCGCCCTTCGTGTCCAGCGCGAGGTACTTCTCCCCCAGCAGCGTCTTGATCTCGATCGACGCCGTGGACGCGTCGCCGACCCGCACGCCCTTCACCCGGAACTTCACGAGCACCTGCTTGTGCCCCAGCTCCACCGAAGTCACCTGCCCGACCTTGACACCGGCCACCTGCACCTCGTTGTCCGGCGCGAGCCCGGCGGACTCGGCGAACGCCGCGGTGTAGGTGGTGCCGTTGCCGAACATCGGGATGCTGTCGGAAAAGTACGTCACGGCGGTGATCAGCACGATGAGCACGAGCGTCACCGCGCCGACGCTGGCTTGGTTTCGATCCTTGAGTCGTTTCACGGGCCACACCTCGGCGCGCGTTCGGTGCCGGGGACCGGAACGATCGGCAGCGTCACGTCCAGCGAGGAAATGCCGATGGTGCCTTCGATCCCGCACAGGTAGTAGTTGAACCAGCTGCCGTAGCTGAGGGTCCGGGTGAACTTCTCCAGGTTGCCCGGCAGCACCTGCAGCAGGTGCTCGATGAGCGGCTGCGAATCGTTGAGGTTGTTCGACAGCTTCCCGAGCTGGGCCACGTCCTGCTGCACGACGGGCCGGGCGTCCGCGAGCAGCCCGGCGGTCGCGTTGGTCAGGTCGCCCAGCGCGCCCACCGCGTCGCCGATCGGCTTGCGCTGCTCGGCCAGGCCGCTCACCAGCCGCTGCGTCTGGTCGACGAGGTCGCCGAGCTGCGGGCCGCGCGCGTTGACCGTGCTGAGCACCTGGTTGAGGTTGTCGATGACCTGCCCGATCACCTTGTCCTTGCCCGCGATCGCCGACGTGATCGACGCGGTGTGCGACAGCAGGCTGGTGATCGTGCCGCCCTCGCCCTGGAACACCTGCACGATCTCGGCGGAAAGCTGGTTGACCTCCTTCGGGTCCAGCGCCTTGAACAGCGGCTTGAACCCGTTGAACAGCACGGTCAAATTCAGCGCCGGTTTGGTCCGCTCGGGCGGGATCGTGTCGCCGGGGGACAGCATGTCTCCGCCGCTGACGTCGGTGCCGAGCGAGAGGTAGCGCTGGCCGACGAGGTTGCGGTACTTGATCGTCGCGGTGGCGAGCGAGGGCAGCTTGTACGCCGATTCGACGAGGAACCGCACCTCGGCGTAGTTCTGCTCGCCCTGGTCGACCCCGATGGTTTCGACCTGGCCGACCTTCACGCCGGAGATCCGCACGTCGTCGCCGGCCTGCAGCCCGGACGCGTCGGTGAACTTCGCGACGTAGGACGCGGTGTTGCCGAAGTTCGTGTTCGCGATCGTGGTGGCGAGGACCCCGGTGAGCAGCACGGTGACCACGGCGAAGATGCCGATCTTGATCAGCGCGGGAACGAACGACCTCATTTCAGCTCCACCTCGGCCCCGCGGTACAGCGGCCCGACCAGCAGCCCCGACCAGCCCGGCACGTTGTCCGGCGTGGTGTTCAGCGTCGGCGAGACCAGCAGGTCCAGCAGCTTCTGCTCGTCGGCCGACCCGACGATGCTCGGCGCGCCGCCGGTCGAGCCGGACCCGCCGGGCAGCGGGCCGTTGGTGAAGTCGCTGGGCAGCGTCCCGTCCGGATTGTGCGGCGGAGCGGGTTTGCTCGCCCCGTCCTTCACCGCGCCGTCGGGCGGATACTGCGGCCAGTGCCCGGGTTTCGGCACCTGCGGATAGCAGCGCGGGCCGCGTTTGTCGTCGTACTTCGGCTCGTCGACGCCGGGCAGGTACTTGCCGCGGCTCGCCGAGAACTCGATCGTCACGCGGCTGACCTCCGGATGCGCGGTGCCCTTGCCGAACGCCAGCTCCGCGTTCGGCACCGTCCCGGCGAGCTGCTTGAACAGGCACGGGTATTCCGGCGCGTACTTCGCGAGCACGTCGAGCGTGGGCTGCACGGCGGTGGTGAGGCGGATGATGTTGTCCTTGTTGACTTCCAGGAAGCGCGTCAGGTCGGTGGCGGTGCCGGTGACCGAGGAGTACAGGTCGGTCAGGCCCCGCTGTTTCTCCACGATGGTCTGGGTCGTCGTGGTGAGGTCCGACAGCGCCTGCAGCGCGTCCGGCGCCGCCTTGTCGTAGATGCCGGAAACGTTGGCCAGCCCGGTGATGTCGGCCTTGAGATCCGGCAGCGAGGGGTTGAGCTTGCCGAGGTAGTCCGACAGCTGGGTCAGCGTCTCGCCGAGCTTCTTGCCGCGTCCGTCGAGCGCGGTGGACACGGCGTTGAGCGTGCTCGAAAGCTTCTCCGGCTGCACCGCCTGCAGCAGCGGCATGACGTGGTTGAGGACCTGCTCCAGCTCGATCGCGGTGCTGCTGCGGTCCTGCGGGATGACGTCGCCCGCCTTGATCGGCCGCTGCGCCTGCTCGGGCAGCTGCAGCGCGACGTACCGCTCGCCGAACAGCGTTTTCGGCAGCAGCCGCGCCGAAACATTCGAGGGGATCACGTCGGTCTTGTCCGGCTGCAGCGCCAGTTCCAGCTCCGCGTGGTCGCCGACCGGCCGCACGTCGCGGATCTCGCCGACGAGCATGCCGCGCACCTTCACGTCGCCGCCGACGCGCAGCTGGCTACCGACGTGGTCGGTCTCCAGCTTCACGAGCGTCACCGGCGTGAAGACCTTGCGGTAGGCGGCGATCGTGGTGGTGAAGAACAACGCCGCCACGACCAGGAAGACCAGGCCCAGCAGCTGGTACTGGAGCCGTTTGCGCAATTCTCGACGAGTACTCATCCGGATATCCGCACTGTCGTGTTCGCGCCCCAGATCGCGAGGCTCAGGAAGAAGTCCAGCACCGAGATCAGCACGATCGACGTCCGCACCGCGCGGCCCACCGCGATGCCCACCCCGGCCGGGCCGCCGGACGCGGTATAGCCGTAATAGCAATGGGAAAGGATCACCAGCACGCTGAACACGATCACCTTGGCGAACGACCACAGCACGTCCTCCGGCGGGAGGAACAGCGTGAAGTAATGGTCGTAGGTGCCCGCGGACTGGCCGTAGAGCCAGATGGTGATCTGCCGCGACGCGAGATACGAGGACAGCAGACCCACCGCGTACAGCGGGATCACCGCGGTGACGCCGGCGAGCACGCGCGTGGTGACGAGGTACGGCATGCTCGGCACGGCCATCACTTCGAGCGCGTCGATCTCTTCGGAGATCCGCATCGCGCCGAGCTGTGCGGTGAACCCGCAGCCGACGGTGGCCGACAACGCGAGCCCGGCCGACAGCGGCGCGACCTCGCGGGTGTTGAAGTAGGCCGAAATGAACCCGGTGAGCGCGGCGGTGCCGAGCTGGTTCAGCGCCGAATAGCCTTGCAGGCCCACGATGAGACCGGTGAACAGCGTCATCCCGATCATCACGCCGAGCGTCCCGCCGATCACCGCGAGGCCGCCGGTGCCGAAGCAGACCTCAGTGAGCAGCCGCGTGGTTTCCCGGCCGTAGCGGCGGATCGTGCGCGGCGACCAGGCGAGCGCCCGGCCGTAGAACGAAAGCTGCTTCCCGAGTCCTTCGAGACTCGCGCCGGGACGCGCGATGATCTCCAGCGTCCGGTCGGACGCGCGGGTCTGCTCGATCGGTTCGGCCGTCATGTCACAACGCCTTCGGGGGCACGACTTTGAGGTACACGGCGGTCAGCACGACGTTGATCAGGAACAGCAGCAGGAAGGTGATCACCACCGCCTGGTTCACCGCGTCGCCGACGCCCTTCGGCCCGCCCGCCGGGTTCAGCCCGCGGAACGCGGCGACCACGCCCGCGACGAAGCCGTACAGGAACGCCTTGATCTCGCTGATCCAGAGGTCCGGCACCTGGGCGAGCGCGTTGAAGCTGGCCAGGTACGCGCCGGGCGTGCCGCCTTGCAGGACCACGTTGAAGAAGTAGCCGCCGAGCACGCCGACCACGCTGACCAGGCCGTTGAGCAGCACTGACACCACGATCGCGGCGAGCACCCTCGGCACCACGATGCGCTGGATCGGGTTGACCCCGAGCACTTCCATCGCGTCGATCTCTTCGCGGATCTTGCGCGCGCCGATGTCAGCGCAGACGGCGCTGCCGCCCGCTCCGGCCACCAGCAGCGCGGTGATCAACGGGCTCGCCTGCTGCACGATGGCGAGCGCGCTGGCCGCGCCGGTGAAGGACTGCGCGCCGATCTGCGTGGTCAGCGATCCCAGCTGCAGCGCGATGACCGCGCCGAACGGGATCGCGACCAAGGCCGTCGGAAGAATGGTCACGCTCGCGAAGAACCAGCACTGCTGGATCCATTCGCGGAACTGGAACGGACGCTTGAAAATCGCCCGCAGGACCTCCCAGGACAGCGTGGCGAGCCTGCCGACCTGAGTCAGCGCCGCGGTGCCCGGGAGAGTGACCGAGCCGCTTCCGCCCACCGCACCTCCCAGTAGTCACCCCCGAGTCTTGCCCATCCCCGCCCGCCGATTTCGGTTAGCGGTGTTCACTCCCGTCCCTTCAGCCCCCAGCCGTCACCCTAGGCCCACCAGCACCGATCACAGTTTCAACGCGTGCGTAGCGGTCGCTCCGCCGTCGGCGACGAACTCGCTGCCGGTGCAATACGAACTCTCGTCGCTGCCGAGGAACACCAGCAGCGGGGCAATCTCGTCCGCCCGGCCGACCCGGCCGAGCGCGACCTTCTTGCCCACCCACGACACGTCCACGTCCGCGCCCGCGGCGTCGGACACCATTTTCGTGTCGATCATGCCCGGATGCACCGAGTTGACCCGGATCCCGCGCGCGCCCAGCTCCAGCGCGGCGACCTTGGTCATCCCGCGGATCGCGAACTTGGTCGCGGTGTAGGCGACGAGAAACGGCATCCCGGCCAGACCCTCCACAGAGGACACGTTGACGATGGAGCCGCCGCCGGCCCCCGCCATCGGTTCAACGACCGAGCGCATGCCGAGAAACGCCCCGATCTGGTTGATCCGCACGACGCGTTCGTATTCGGCCAGCGGCGTCTTCGCGAGCTCCGAAAAGTACAGCACCCCGGCGTTGTTGACCAGCACCGTCGGCGGCCCGAATGCGGCGACCGTGGCCTCGACCGCGGCCGTCCAGCCGTCCTCGTCGCTCACGTCGAGGTGGCAGAACAAGGCCGATTCGCCGAGTTCGGCGGCGAGCTGCTTGCCTTCGTCGTCGAGGACGTCGGCGATCACCACCTTCGCGCCCTGCGCGACGAACGCGCGCGCGGCCGCCGCGCCCTGGCCGCGTGCTGCTCCGGTGATCAGGGCGACTTTGCCGGCCAACCGGTCGTCGGTCATGCGTCCTCCGGGTTCAGGGCAGCGAAAGCAGATCGGTCGCGGCGAACATCCGCTCCGGGTCGCGATCGGCGAAATGCGCGCCGACGGTCGCGGCGAGTTCGCCGGTGGTCCAGGCGCCGTTCGCGGTGTCGAACCGCTCCTCCACCGACGGCGGCTTCAGCAACGCGACCATGCCGCCGTGGACGACGAAAACCTGTCCGTTGACGGCGTCCGCGTCCGGTGAGGCAAGGAATGCGACAAACGGAGCAACGTGCTCTACCGACAACGGATCGAGCCCGTTTTCCGGTGCTTCGCCGAAGACATCCGCGGTCATCGCGGTGCGGGCGCGCGGGCAGATCGTGTTGGCGCGCACGCCGTATTTCGCCAGTCCACGCGCCGCGGACATGGTGAGCGCCGCGATGCCCGCCTTGGCCGCCGAGTAGTTGGGCTGGCCCGGCGAACCGACCAGAAACGCCTCGGACGCGGTATTGATCAGCCGGCCGTACACCGGCTGTCCCTCCATTTTGGAGCGATCGCGCCAGTACGCGGCGGCGTTGCGGGACAGCAGGAAATGCCCGCGCAGGTGTACCGCGATGACCTTGTCCCAGTCCTCGTCGGACATCGAGAACAGCATCCGGTCGCGGAGCACACCCGCGTTGTTCACGACGATGTCGAGGCTGCCGAAGTGGCCCACTGCCGCCGACAGCAGTTCCTTCGCGGTCTCGGCCGAGGAGACGTCCCCGGCCACCGCGAGCGCCTTGCCGCCGTGCTTCTCGATCTCGGCCACGACGTCCGTCGCCTCGCCGATGTCGTTGACCACCACGGACGCGCCTTCGCGGGCCAGCGCGAGCACTTCGGCCCGGCCCAGCCCCGCTCCGGCTCCGGTGACGACAGCGACCTTGCCCTCGAGCGTCATCGAATCGCCCCAGCCCGGTCGTCGTACGTGTTCCCTGCGGCCGATTTCACCCGCGAGCCTCCTCGTCGAAGCCTGCCTGACGAAGCACAGACTAGAATCTGTTCTCGTATTGAGCAAGCCCCGATCAACCGGTCGTGAACAGGGCGTTCTTCGGGCAGTTCGTCACCGCTTGCGAAACACGTTCTACTTCGTCCTCCGGAACCGGGCCGATCACCAGGTTCTCGTCGTCGTCGAGATCGAAGACGTCCGGCGCGAACCCCACGCACACCGCGTTGGCCTCGCACAGCGTCCGGTCGACACTGACCTCCATGCTTCCTCCCGCTCGCCGCTCCTGGTACAACTAGAACAGGTTCTAGCTTACCGCCGGGGCCCGGTACGACACCACAACGAGACCGGCGGGGTGGAGGTGACGGGTGCGGATCGACTATACGAGCGAGCAGCAGGCACTGGCCGCTGAGCTGCGGGAATACTTCGCCGAACTGATGACTCCGGCACGGCGGGAAAGTCTCGCCGCGCCGGGCGGAGAGTACGGCGACGGGTTGGCGTACAAGGAAATCGTGCGGCAGCTCGGCAAGGACGGCTGGCTCGCGCTCGGCTGGCCGCGCGAGTACGGCGGCCAGGACCGGAGCATGCTCGACCAGCTGGTTTTCACCGACGAGGCGGCGATCGCCGGGGTGCCGGTGCCGTTCCTGACGGTGAACACGGTCGGCCCGACGATCATGCGCTTCGGCACGCCGGATCAGAAGGCGTTCTACCTGCCGAAGATCGCCGCCGGCGAGCTGCATTTCGCGATCGGCTACTCCGAGCCGGGCGCGGGCACAGACCTCGCCTCGCTGCGCACGCGGGCTACCCGCGACGGCGACGAGTACGTGGTCAACGGGCAGAAAATGTGGACCAGCCTGATCGAGTACGCCGACTACGTGTGGCTCGCCGCGCGCACCGATCCGGAGGCGCGCAAGCACAAGGGCCTGTCGATCCTGATCGTGCCGACCTCCGCGCCGGGCTTTTCCTGGACGAAGGTGCACACCGTCGCCGGCCCCGGCACCAGCGCGACCTACTACGACGACATCCGCGTGCCGGTCACGTCGCGCGTCGCCGAGGAGAACGCGGGCTGGCCGCTGATCACCAACCAGCTCAACCACGAACGCGTCGCGCTGACCTCTGCCGCACCGGTGCGGAAAGCGCTGGCCGACGTCGTGGAATGGGCTCGCGCGGAGTCGCTGACGGACCGCGAGTGGGTCCGGACGCACCTCGCGCGCGTGCACGCCTACGCGGAGTATCTGAAGCTGCGGAACTGGAAGATCGCCTGGGCCGCCGCTGCCAGCGAACTCGGCCCGGCCGAGGCGTCGGCGACCAAGGTGTACGGCACCGAGATGGCGATCGAGGCGTACCGGCTGCTGATGGAGGTGGTCGGCGCGGCCGCCGTGGTGCGCGACGGCTCCCCCGGCGCGGTGCTCGCGGGACGGCTGGAACGGCTGCACCGTTCGGCGTTGATCCTCACTTTCGGCGGCGGCACCAACGAGGTGCAGCGCGACATCGTCGCCGCCACCGCCCTCGGCCAGCCCGTGACGCGTTAGGAGTTCTCCCGGTGGACTTCTCTCTCACCGAAGCACAAAACGACCTCTCCGCCCTTGCCCGGCGCATTCTCGGCGACCAGGTCACCGCGGAATCGCTGGGCCCGCACGGCTCCGGCGGCTTCGATGCTCCACTATGGACGGTCTTAGCCCGTTCCGGAGTCCTCGACGCCGCCCTGCCCTCGACAGTCGGCGGCGGCGGTTTCGGGTTGCTGGAACAGTGTTCTGTCCTGATCGAGATCGGCCGCGCGGTCGCTCCGGTCCCCTATCTGTCGTCGGTCGTCCAGGCCGGTTCGGTGCTCACCGATCCGTTGCTGGCTGAGAAATGGCTGCTGCCGGTTTCGCGCGGCAAGGCCGTACTCGCTGTCGCGCTGGGCGGTTCGTTCGTCGCTTCAGACGGACGCCTCACCGGTACGCAGACCGCTGTCCCCTTCGCAGCCTTCGCGGACGCCTTACTCGTCGAAGCCAACGACGGCGTGTACATCGTCGAGAAGGACGCTGTTGGTGTCTCTATCGAGGCGCAGTCCACGACCGACCACGCCGACGCGGGTTTGGTGACACTTTCCGACACCCCCGGAGTCGCTCTCGGCGATGTCGGCGAACAGCTGCGCCTTCGCGGCACTCTCGGCGCTTGCGCGCAACAGTTGGGCGTCTTGGAACGCGCGCTCGAACTGACCGCCGACTACACGCGCGAGCGCAAGCAGTTCGACAAGGTGCTGGGCAGCTTCCAGGCCGTCCGACACCGTCTCGCCGACGCGTACATCGACGTCGAAGCCGTACGGCTGACGCTGTGGCAAGCAGCCTGGAAGCTCTCCGAAGGCCTGCCCGCCGCCGCTGACGTGGCCACGGCGAAGTTCTGGGCCGCCGAAGCCGGACACCGCGTCGCGCACACCGCGGTGCACCTGCACGGCGGCGTCGGCATCGACGTCGAGCACCCTGTCCACCGCTACTTCGCCGCCGCGAAGCGCCTAGAGTTCACCAGCGGCGGCGCGACCGAACAGCTGTTGGGCCTCGGCGAACTGGTGGTCAGTCCAACGGCGTGATGTGCCGCAGCCGACGCGGTCCGGTATCCGGCCGCGTCGGCGGCGCGCCCACCACCAGCCGCGCGTTGGCGACGAACGCCCCGTCCGGCGACGCGAGGATCGGATCCAACGCCAACGACCGCACCTCGGGGTTGTCCTCGGCAAGCGCCGCCACGCGCAACACCATGTCCTGCAACGCCGCAAGGTCCGCGGGCTCGTCACCGCGGTACCCCGTCAGCAACGGCGACGTACGCGGCTCACGGATCAGCGTCGCCGCGTCGACGTCGGTCAACGGCACCGCCCGGTACGCGCGGTCCCCGAGCAGCGTGCTGACCAACCCGGACAGCCCGAACGACACAAGCGTGCCGAACGACGGGTCGTCCTGTAGCCCGATCGCGCACGACAGCCCCTTCGGCGCCATCTGTTGCACGTACACGTCTTCGTCGCCCGACACCGCACACAGATCCCGGTACGCACCGCGTACGGAGTCTTCGGACATCAGGTCAAGCCGTACGCCAGCGAAGTCCGGCCTTCCACGCAGCCGCTCGTCGACGGCCTTGAGCGTGACGGGATACCCAAGTTCAGCCGCCGCGGCCACCGCTTTGCTCTCACTGGACGCCACCCGGAACGGCACCACATCCACGCCGTAACAGCTGAGCAACCGCACCACGTCGTCGTCAGACAACAGCGTCGAACTGCCGTCCTCCGGCAACAACTCGCGCACGATCTCCTGTGCCTGCTCGACATGCAATCCGCCAGGCCGCACCAAGGTCCCCTGCGGCCGCTGCCGCCACGCCGCGTACCGCACCACGCGCGCCAACGCGTTGACCGCGCGCTCCGGACTCGAATACGACGGAATCGACCCGCGCGTCGGCACCCCGTCATCGGACAACACCGCCAACTCGTCCGGTACGCCTTCCGCGGCGAGGAACGTCGAGACGATCGGCTTCGACTGCTTCATCTCCGACACCGCTTCGCGCAACGCCCGCGCGTACGCAGCCCCAGGAATCGCCACCGGCGGAGCGAAGACCGCTATCAACGCGTCCGTCTCCGGCGAATCCAACGCCTCGCGCACCGCCGTCGCGAACTCGTCCGGCCCAGCCTGCGGGCCGATGTCGACCGGATCGAACGCCAGCCGCAACCCCTCCGCGCGGGCGGTATCGGCGGCCAGCAACCCGATCGCACTGGAGTTCCCGACAATCCCGATCCGCGGCCCCGCCGGCAACGGCTGATGCGCGAACACGAGCGCCGTGTCGAACAACTGCGCCAGCGACTCGACCCGCACGACCCCGGCCTGCTCGAACAACGCCTGCACACTGGCCTCGTCGACCTCCGCGGAGGTCGCCGCGAGCTGCGGCCGCACCGCGTGCCGCCCGGACTTCACCGCCACGATCGGCTTCGACCGCGCCAACCTGCGCGCGAGCCGCGCGAACTTCCGCGGGTTGCCGAACGACTCCAGATACAGCAGCACCAGGTCGGTATCCGGATCGGTTTCCCAATACTGCAGCAGATCATTGCCGGACACGTCCGCCCGGTTGCCCGCCGACACGAACGTCGACAACCCGAGCCCGCGCGATCCCGCGTCGGCGAGAATCGCTGTTCCGAGCGCCCCCGACTGACAGAAGAACCCAGTCCGCCCCCGCTTCGGCAACCGCGGCGCGAGCGTCGCATTCAGCCGGACGTCCTTCGCGGTATTCAGCACGCCCAGCGCGTTCGGCCCGACCACGCGCATCCCGTGCGCCCGCGCCTCGCCGACCAGCCGCAACTCCGCGTGCAACCCGAGCGGCCCGGACTCGGCGAACCCGCCGGACACGATCACGAGCGTCTTGACGCCCTTGGCCAAACAAGCGTCCAGCACCGATTCGACGGCCTCCGCGGGCACCGCCACCAACGCGAGATCGACGGGATCCGGAATGTCCAGCACCGACGGATACGCCCGCACCCCGCGAACCGACCGATGCTCCGGATTGACCGGATAGACGGCCCCCGCGAAATCGGCCGCGAGCATGTTGGCGAACGCGACATGCCCGACCTTGGTGGGATCCGCCGACGCCCCGATCACCGCCACCGTGTCGGGATGGAGCAGATTGTGCACACTCCGCGCCTCCGCGGCTTGCTCCCTCGACCGCGCGACCGCGAGCGATTCCTCCGTGGGGTCGATGTCGAACTCGAGATGCAGCACGCCTTCCTCGATCGCGCGGCTGACCTGATAGCCCGCGTCGCGGAACACGCGCACCATCGCCGCGTTCTCGCTCAGCACCTCGGCCACGAACCGCCGCAACCCGCTTTCCGACGCCGCCGCCGCGAGGTGCTCCAGCAGAATCGACCCGAGCCCGCGCCCCTGATGCTTGTCGTCGACGACGAACGCGACCTCCGCCGAAGGCCCCTGATCGAGCCGCTCGTAGCGCCCCACCGCGACCACGTCGTCCCCGAGCAAAGCGACGAACGCGACCCGATCGTGGTGGTCCACAGTGGAAAACCGCTCAAGATCCCGCGGCGGGATGCGGGGGTAGGCGCCGAAGTACCGGAAGTACCGCGTGCGCTCAGAAAGCCTGCCGTGCAAAGCGACGAGCCCGTCGGCGTCACTGGGCACGACGGGTCGCAAGTGGACAGTGCCGCCGTCGGAGAGGACGACGTCGGCTTCCCAATCGCGGGGGTAGTCGTAGGGATCGCGCTTCCCGCTGGGGGCGGGGTGTGCTGCCGCAGCTTCGCCAGCTGTTGGGCCGTGCGCAGCGGAATTCCCCGCGGAATCAGGCTGTTCCGACGCCGCTCGCCCATCCGCGGCCGGGTGCGGAGCGGAAAACCCGCCGGACTCGCCCGGCTCGCCGCCCCGTTCGGGTTCGCCTGGCAAACCGCTCTCTCCGTGCTTGCCGTCGGCGGCCGAACCAGGCGATCCGGCGCTGTCCCTTGCGGAAGCGCGGCCAGGCTCCGCCGGTCCGGCCGCGGCGGGCCTGCCCGCTGGGTAACCGGCGTCGCGGGCAAAGGTGCCGCCGGACTCGCCCGTCCCGCGGGCGCCGGGAGCAGGGCCACCGGGGTCGGAAGTGCCGGAGTTTTCGCCGGGATGGCGAGGCTGGTCGGGCATGGTCAGTCCCTCGGATCGTCCGGGTCGAGGCCGTGCAGCGGGAAGATCGCGCGGCGGGTGTCGCGGATCGCGATGTCCACCGGGTCGTCCGCGTCGTCGCCCCACGGTTTGAAGGCGGTGTCCTTGCCGTCGGTCATCGCGGCGGGAAGTTCGGCCGCCGGGGCCGCGCGCGTGACCGTCGAGACCCAGCCGGGCGGGAGCGGCGTTTCCGGCGGGACGTCGCGGTCCAGCACGGTCGCCATCAGGTGCGTCCACGAACGCGGCACCACGCGGATCAGCTGGTATCCCCCGCCGCCGACGGCCAGCCAGCGGCCGTTCGCGTAGCGTTCGGCCAGGTCGCGCAGGGTGGAGTAGATGGTGCGGTGTCCGTCGACCGACAGGGACATGTCCGCCATCGGGTCTTCCTCGTGCGAGTCGACCCCGCACTGCGTGACGAGCAGCTGCGGCTGGAACTCTTGCAGCACAGCCGGAACCACCGCGTCGAACGCGCGCAGCCATCCGGGGTCCCGAGTGTGCGGCGGCAGCGGGATGTTCACCGCCGTGCCGGCCGCCTTGCCCTTGCCGACCTCGGCGGAGTAGCCGGTGCCGGGCCAGAGCGTGAACGGGTGCTGGTGCATCGAAACAGTCAGGACGCGCGGGTCGTCGTAAAACGCGGCCTGGACGCCGTCGCCGTGGTGCACGTCGGTGTCGACGTACGCGATGCGGTCGAAGCCGTGGTCGAGCAACCACGAGATGGCGATCGCGCAGTCGTTGTAGATGCAGAACCCGGACGCGTGATCGCGCATCGCGTGGTGCAGCCCGCCCGCGATGTTGACTGCCCGCCGCACCTCGCCGTCGGCGATCTTGCGTGCGGCGAGCAGCGTCGAGCCCACGACCAGCGCGGTCGCGTCGTGCATGCCGGGGAACACGGGGTTGTCGTCAGTCCCGAGCCCATGCCCGACGTCCCAGCTCACGTTCGGAGCTTCCCGCACGGCGGCCAAGTACTCGGGCGCGTGCACTCGCAGCAGTTCCTCGTCGCCGGCCGCAGTGGGCACGAGCAGTTCGACGCCGTCGAGCACGCCCAGCTCGGTCGCGAGCCGCACGGTGAGGTCGAGCCGGACGGGGTTGAACGGATGTTGCCCGCCCAGGTCGTACTTCAGCAGCGACGGATCCCAGACAACTGCAGGCGACGACATGCCCCGCACTGTACTTCCCCGCCGCGCCCCGAGCCGGATTCCGCGGCGGGGCGGAACTCAGCCGCGCGTCCAGACGACGCCGCGCGCTTCGTACTCCAGCATCTCCTCCAGCCCGGCCGCCGCGTCGGAGCCGAGTTCCCGTTTCACCAGCCATAAGGCCAGGTCCAGCCCGCTCGTGATGCCGCCCGAGGTGACCACGTCGCCGTCGTCGACCACCCGGGCTTTCTTGACCACGCCGCCCTGCTGGACAAGCGTCTCGACCGCGCCGTGGTGCGTCGTGCACGGACGCCCGCGCACCAGTCCGGCCGCGCCAAGCAGAAGCGTGCCCGTGCACAGCGACGCCAAAGTCAGCCCTTCGCGCTGCGCCGCGGCAAGCGCGTCCGGCAGCACCCGGCGATCGATCTCCGCCCAGATGCCCGGCCCTTTCCGCTTCCCGTAACCGCCGCCCGGCACGACGATGATGTCAGCGTCCTGCGGAGACCAGCCGCGCTCGACCTCCACCTTCGTGCCGTACGAAGCGCGCACGACGCCCGGCCCGTCCACGCGCACGTACGAAACGTCCGTGCCGCGCTTCGCGTGCATGCCCGCCGCGGAGAACACCTCGTAGGGACCGGCGAAGTCCTGCTCCTCGACGCCGTCGAACAACACGACCTGCACCCGCAACGGCCGCCGCCCGGCCGCGGCCTCAGTCGCCGCCGACCCGGTCGACACAGCCCCGGTCGCCGCCACAGCCCCAGGCGTCGCCGCAGCCGAAGTCCCGGCCGCAGTCCCAGCCGTCGCGGCAGCTCCGGTCGCCGCCGCGGCCCCAGTCCCAGCCGCAGACCCGGTCACCACCGCAGCCCCGGCCGGCACCGCAGCCACGGACGTCGCCGCCATCGCCGCTCCGGCCGCCGCCGACCCGCGCAGGAATGTCCGTCTCTCCATGAACGCCGCCTCTCGCCTGGAAAAGCCTTCCGGACGAAAAGTCGGCCCGCGGCACCGAAAGTTCCGGCGAATTCAGCCGCGCTCGGGACCGGTGGCCGCCGGACGTTCCGGATCGCGCGACCAGTGCGACCACGACCCCGCATACAGCGCGGCAGGCTCCGTCCGCCCCGCCACCTCCAGCGCGAGCACCACCGACGACGCCGTCACGCCCGAACCGCAGTAAGCGCCGACCGGAACGTCCTCGGCCAAACCGAGCGCCGAGAACCGTTCGGCAAGTTCGGACGGCGACTTCCAGCGCCCGTCCGCGCCCGCGTGCTCGGACGACGGCGCGCTCACCGCCCCCGGAATGTGCCCGGCCCGCGGGTCGACCGGCTCGGTCTCGCCCGTGTAGCGGACGTGCGCCCGCGCGTCGAACAGCACGCCTTCGCGCGCGAGCACCGCCGCGTCGTCCGCCGACAGGACCGGCATGCCGCCCGGCCGGACCTCGATGTCGCCCGGCTCCGGCGACGGCGCCTCGGCCGTCACTTCCCGCCCCTCGGCCAGCCACGCTGTGTAACCGCCGTCGAGCACCGCGACCTCCGGATGGCCGGCCCAGCGCAGCAGCCACCAGGCCCGCGCGGCGACCGAACCGTCGGCGTCGTCGTACACGACCACCGCGCGCCCGTCCCGAACGCCCGCTTTGCGCAGCTCACGCTGCAGCACCGCCGGGTCGGGCAGCGGGTGGCGGCCGCCGTCTCCGGGTGGAGCGGCCAGCGCCGTGTCGAGGTCGACGAACACCGCCCCGGGCACGTGTCCCTCCTGGTAGGACTCCGCTCCGGGCGGTCCGCCGAGCCGCCAGCGGACGTCCAGCACGACGGGACGCTCGCGATCGGGGAACGCGGCGAGCTCAGCGGGCGAGATCAACGGTCGCATGGCCCCATCCTGCAGGTCCGGACGCGGTTCGCGCATCAGGGCAGGACTTTTCGGCGGGGCCGCGCCGTTACGCCGAGGCGGGCCGTCGCTGTCGGGGCCAACGACTACGATGAGCTACGCGGACGAAGGGGACAGCGTGAACGATCTCATCGACACCACCGAGATGTACCTGCGTACCATCTACGAGCTCGAAGAGGAAGGGGTCGTCCCGCTGCGGGCCCGGATCGCGGAGCGGCTGCAGCAGAGCGGCCCCACCGTGAGCCAGACCGTGGCCAGGATGGAGCGCGACGGGCTGGTCGTCGTCGCCGACGACCGGCATCTGCAGCTCACCGACCACGGCCACGACCTCGCCGTCGCGGTCATGCGCAAGCACCGGCTCGCCGAACGCCTCCTCGTCGACGTGATCGGCCTCGAGTGGGAGCACGTGCACAACGAGGCGTGCCGCTGGGAGCACGTGATGAGCGAGGCCGTCGAGCGCAAGCTGGTGAAGCTGCTCGACCACCCGACCACGTCGCCCTACGGCAACCCGATCCCCGGCCTCGACAAGCTCGGCGACGGCGATCCCGCGCCGCGCGCCGAGGACGGCCTGGTGCGCCTCGACGAGTACGCCCGCACCGGCGGCGGCGAGGTGGAGATCCGCCGCATCGCCGAGCACGTGCAGCTCGACGAGTCGCTGCTCACCGAGCTGCGGACGGTCGGGATCGTGCCCGGCGGGCTCGTCACGGTCGGCAAGGCTTCCGGCGGGAGCGCGACCGTCGAGGTCAAGGGCACCGAGACCACGGCGCAGGTGTCCACCGCGGCGCTGCACGCCGTGCTGGCGCTCGCCAAGTGACCCCGGCGACCGACGCGGCGCGCGCGTTCCGGGAGGTCCACGGGCGGGCCCCGGCAGGCGTGTGGTCCGCGCCGGGCCGGGTGAACCTGATCGGCGAGCACACCGACTACAACGACGGTTTCGTGCTGCCTTTCGCGCTCCCGCACCGGCTCGCCGCGGCCGCTTCCCCGCGCCAGGACGGCAAGCTCCAGGTCGCCACGCTCGGCGACGACGGGCAGCTGCAGCACTCGGGGCCGCACGACATCGCCGCGCTCGAACCGGGTTCGGTGCCGGGATGGGCCGCGTATCCCGCCGGGGTGGCGTGGGTGCTGCGCGACCAGGGTTTCGCAGATGGAGCCGACCTGGTCATCGCCGGCGACGTGCCGTCCGGGGCCGGGCTTTCCTCCTCTCACGCGCTGGAATGCGCGGTTTCGCTGGCTTTGCTGGGCGTGGCCGGGGTGGAACTCGAAGACGGCGGCGCGAGCACTCCCGCGCGCCCGGAGATCGCGCGCTGGGTGCAGCGGTCGGAAAACGACTTCGTCGGCGCGCCCACCGGGCTGCTCGACCAGACGGCGTCGCTGTGCTGCGAGGATTCGCGGGTGCTGTTCCTCGACGTCCGCTCGGGCGAGATGGAGCAGGTGCCGTTCCCGCTCGGCGAAGCCGGGCTCCGGGTGCTGATCATGGACACCCGCACCAAGCATTCCCACGCCGACGGCGGCTACGGCGCCCGGCGGCGCGGCACCGAGCGCGCGGCGGAACTGCTCGGCGTGAAGGCGCTGCGCGACGTCGCGCTCGACGGCCTCGACGAGGCTCTCGGGCGCCTGCCCGAGGATCTGGTTCCGCTGGTGCGCCACGTGGTCACCGAGAACCAGCGGGTGCTCGACGTGGTCGCGTTGCTGCGCGAGAAGAAGCTCGCCGAGATCGGGCCGCACCTCGACGCTTCGCACGTGAGCATGCGCGACGACTACCGCATCTCGACGCCCGAGCTCGACCTCGCGGTCGACTCGGCCCGGTCGGCAGGCGCGCTGGGCGCGCGGATGACCGGCGGCGGGTTCGGCGGCTCGGCGATCGCACTGGTCCGCGACGAGGATCTGGACGGAGTGCGCACCGCGGTCGAAACCGCCTGCGAGCAGGCCGGGTTCCGCCGCCCGCGGATGTTCACGGCGGTCCCGTCGCGCGGCGCGGGCCGCGACGAAGCCTGATTTCCGGAGCAACCCCCGGAGGGTCCGTCGCGTCGCACTGAGGGGAGACTGTGCCGCAGAGTCGCCACCCCTCAGCAGAAAGGCCTTGACGTGACGGACCAGCAAAGCCCCCTGAAACTCATCGTGACGGGCGGCGCGGGGTACGTGGGCAGCGTGTGCGCCGCCCGCCTCATCGAAGCGGGTCACCAGGTCACCGTGGTGGACGACCTGTCGACCGGGCACGCGGACGCGGTGCACCCGCAGGCGCGCTTCGTCGAGGGCGACGCCGCCGAGGTCGCCGCGGACCTTCTCGGCGAGGGTTTCGACGGCGTGCTGCACTTCGCCGCGAAATCGCTGGTGGGCGAGTCGATGGCCGACCCGGCGAAGTACTGGGAAGGCAACGTGGTGACCTCGCTGCGGCTGCTGGAGGCGATGAAGAAGCACGGCACGCCGCGCCTGGTGTTCTCCTCGACCGCGGCGACCTACGGCGAGCCCGACGTGTCGCCGATCCCGGAAACGGCCCCGACGCAGCCGACCAACACCTACGGCGCGTCGAAGCTCGCCATCGACCACGCGATCACCAGCTTCTCCCGCGCCCACGGCATCGCCGCGGTCAGCCTGCGGTACTTCAACGTGGCCGGAGCCTACGGCGCGTTCGGCGAACGGCACACCACCGAAACCCATCTCATTCCTCTCGTTCTCCAGGTCGCGACCGGCGATCGCGACCACATCTCCATCTACGGCGACGACTACCCGACGCCCGACAAAACGGCCGTCCGCGACTACATCCACGTGGTCGACCTCGCCGACGCCCACCTCCTCGCCCTGCGCCACGCCGCCGCCGGCGAGCACCGCATCTACAACCTCGGCAGCGGCACCGGGTTCTCGGTGCTGGAGGTCGTGGAAGCCTGCCGCCGGGTCACCGGGCACGCGATCCCCGCCGTCGTGGCCCCGCGCCGCGCCGGCGACCCGTCGGTGCTGGTCGCGTCGAGCGACAAGGCCAACGGCGAACTCGGCTGGACCCCCAAGCTGACCGACCTGGACGGGATCGTCTCGGACGCTTGGCAGTTCACCCAGTCGCGTCCTTCCTGACGGCGAGTCCCCGGCTGGGCTCAGGACCGTGGCGGCGCGCTGCGGACGGGTCTGGTGCGGGTGGTGTTTCGGGGCGGGGATCCGGGCTAGATCCCCGCCCCGCATCGTTTGCGGCGAACCATGAGCGTCGTTCGGACGCGCCGAGGCAGGGCACCAAGGTCCACTGAGGACTCACCGGTGCGGCATCAGCTCGGGACCGCGGAAGGAATCCGGCTCGGGCACCGTGCCGTCCTTCGGCCAGAACCCCGTCCGCCACCGCGGTATCGAACCGGTTCACGGGAGCGCGTCTCGGCCTGCCGTCCGACGCGTGGCCAAGGCCTGGTCACCTCATCCCCCTCGGCGGCCCCGATCTTCGACCCCGGTCCCGCTCGGCGCCGCTCCCCGGTTCCGACGGCGGAGACAACCCGAGATCCACCGCAGTGCTCAAGTCGGCGAGGCCAGCCAGTTTCGCCGGATCCGTGCCGATGTTCCACGCGGTCTGCAGCAACTGCGCCACCATGTGGTCAGGGTCGGCCTCGACAGCGTTCGCCAGCGCCATCCCCGCGAGCGCTCCTTCCCCGCGCATCAAAGCGGTGTAGCCGAGATAGAGCGCGGCCTCGGCGCGGTGCGGCGGCGGCAATTCACGGACGAGCGTCAGCCACACCTCCTCCGCCTCCCGGGTCAGGGACGTATGCGGTGGGACCGCCAAGGCCATGCACGCGTCCCGGATGGGGGTGAACATCAGCGCATGGGCCAGCCGGACGGCTTGGTCGTCATCAGGAGGGCCCGCACCTCGACGCTGGCGGAGGAACGCATCGCGGAGTTCGGTCACCGCGGCGTCCAAGACATCGCTCCGCGACATTCCGGGGCTGTACAACGGTTCCGGGGACGATGCCAGCAACTCGGCGCGACGGGTGATCGCTTCCGGGGAACGCGGTTCCAGTACGGCGGCCAGCTCTTCACGGCTGCGGAAGACGACGAACCCAGCCTCCGTGGTTGCCGCAGCGATGACCGTCTCCTGCGGATCGGGCACCACGCCGCCGCAATCCGGATCCAGATAGCACGCCCATTCCGCACCGGGTTCGATCTCGGACGCCCACAGTGCGTGGAACAGACGGAGGCTGTGCCGAGCCAGGACCCGCTGAAGCTCGGCCAAGAATTCCCTGTGGGGTGGACCGTTTTCGTCGGCCGAGCCGCCCACGAGGACGACGGTGACACCGTTGTGCTCGCGATTGGCGAAGCGCGGGATCAGCGCATCGGCTTGCTCTGCTTGGAGTTCTCGCGCCGGCAGGTCGGCGCGCAGCATCAGGCCGATCGTGGTGCCGGGTACGCGATGGCCCAGCAGCACAAGGGAATCAGCCGGACAGAAGCCGAGCAGGTACGGGAGGGAGGCGATGAGGTCGGCCGGATTGCGGAGGGTGGCCCGGGAGATGCCGGGCGGCGTCGAGGTGGTCACGCCTCCACTGTGCGCCGGAAAAACGCGAGTCAAGGCCCGCGAGGCAAATCTGTGGACGACGGCGGGCCGTTGTGGACAACCGCGTCACCGGCGAAGAGAACCGGCGGAAATTGTCGGTGGGGTGTGCATCGGCCAACACTGTCCACAATAGACAAATGCTGCCGGAGCCGGCGAGAAGGCTCCGGCAGCATCGGTCAAGACAAACTCACCCGCAGTGTTCGAACGGGCTCTCGTACGACGAAGAGCCGACCGAACCGCCCCACTTGACGCACGTCGAACCGGCAGTCTTCTTCACCGGACCCGCGTAGTAGGTGAAGTTCCCCGAATCCGTAGCCCTGGTCGAGCCCTGCACCTCCAAGAACGCCGAAGCCGCGCTCGCGGTCCCCAGCGAAACCGCCTTCAGGGTCGTCACGCAGTTCTCTTTGGAAGACGAGTTGTACAGCAGGTACGCGGTGCCCGCCGAGCCCAGCGCCTGCTGGTCGATCACCGAGAAGCCCGACCCGCACACCTGCGTCGCCGAGTACGGGTTGCCGCCGCAGCCGTTCTTGCTCGTGAAGTCCTTCTTGCCGTAGTACGGCACCGCGACGCCGTTCAGCACGGCCTTCTGCGTCACGCCGTTCAAGTTCTCTTCGAAATGCAGGTGCGGTCCGGTCACCCCGCCGGTCGCGCCCGCCTTGCCGATCTCCTTGCCCTGCCCGACGCTCTGGCCCACCGAGACTTCCTGCTCGGACAGGTGCGCGTACCGGGTCCGCCAGCCGCCGCCGTGGTCCAGTTCGATCCAGCGGCCGTAGCTGGTGCTGCCCTCGTTCGCGACGCGCGTGACCGTCCCGGGCGCGGCCGCGAGCACCGGCATGCCGGTGATGCCGGACTTCTGGAAGTCGACCGAGTTGGCCGGGTTGTGGCCGCTGAAGGTCGCCGCGGTGACCGTGACGCCGCACTTGAACGGCACCTGGAAGTTGGGAGCCGCGGACGCCGCCGACTGGGCGGCGAGCGTCAGGCCGCACGCGGGCAAGGCCACCGCGGCCGCGACCGCCGCGAACCGTCTCAACCTGGACATGGGGCGTACCTCCTGGTGGGGGAAATGTCCGACGCCCTCCAGCCAAGCCCGAGCCAGTACATTTTCCGTACAAGACGACGGGGAGGACCCATGGGCACACCGGCGGCCTCGCTCGCCAACGCCCGGCGGCGGTTCGAGGGCGCCGACTGGGTGCGCTGGGGCGTGCTCGCCGTGCCGCCGCTGTTCGCGATCCCGCACGCGCGACCGTGGACGTGGCCGCTGATCGGGCTGATCCTCGTACTGTCCGTCCCGGCCCTGTGGCTCACCCGCGAGTCGAAGCCGCGCTGGCTGATGCCCGCGACCATGATCGCCGTGGTGGCCGCGGCGGGAGCGCTCTGGATCCTTCAGCCGAGCAGCTGGACCTCGACGACGATGTTCGGCGCGGTCTTCTACACCCTGCGCGTGAGCAGCCGGATCGCGGCGGCTGTCGCGCTCGCCGTGGCTTCGGCGACGATCCTCGTCTGGTCGATCGCCTACGAGCTCGACTGGCTGAACGCGGTCGCCCTCTTCGCCGTCCTCGTCGTGATGGTGCTGCTCGCGGCCAACCGCCGAGGCCGCGCGGAACGGCTGGAACAGACCGAACTCGCGCTCGCCCGCGCCCAGACCGCGAGCGAGGAGCACGCTCGCGCTGCCGCCCTCGCCGAACGCGCGCGCATCGCCCGCGAACTGCACGACGTCCTCGCGCACTCCCTCGCCGGTCTCGCGCTCAACCTTCAGGGCGCGCGCCTGATGCTGGTCCGCGACGGTGCGAGCGAAGAGTCTCTCGCGCAGATAGAACGCGCGCAGAAGCTGGCGACAGACGGTCTCGCCGAAGCACGCGAGGCCGTCGCCGCGCTGCGCGAAGACGCGGTACCCGTCGAGCGCTCAGTATCGGACCTTCTCGCCGCGTACAGGCTCGACACCGGCTCTCGCGCCGACCTGGTGATCGAAGGCGAACCACGCGAGCTAGACGCAGCTGTCGGCACCACGCTCGTACGCGCCGTACAGGAAGCCCTCGCGAACTCGCGCAAACACGCGGGCGGTCCCGCCGTAGACGTCACGGTGGCCTTCAACAACGACGAAGTCGACTTAACGATCATCGACCACCAGGGCCGCCGTCCGCCGGAGCCGCCGTCGCCGGGATACGGTTTGCGAGGCATGGGCGAACGGGCCGCGCTGTTGAACGGGAAGCTCGAATGCGGCCCTGGGGAGGACGGATGGCGGATTCAGCTGACAGTGCCGGCGTGACGCTGCGCGTGGTGCTGGCCGACGACCAGGCAGTGGTGCGCGAAGGGCTCGTAACGCTGCTCGGCCTGCTGCCGGGCGTCGAGGTCGTAGGCGCGGCGGCAGACGGCGTACAGGCTCTCGAACTTGTCGCCGAGCACCAGCCGGACGTACTGCTCGTCGATCTGCGCATGCCGAACCGCGACGGCGTCGAGACCACTGAACTGGTGCGCGCGCAGCATCCGAAGACCGAGGTAGTCGTCCTCACCACGTACGCCGACGACGATTCCCTGCTCGCCGCGCTCAAAGCAGGCGCACGCGGGTTCCTCACGAAGGACGCCGACGCCGACGCGATCGTCCGCGCGCTCCGTTCAGCCGCCGCCGGTCAGTCCACTGTGGACGGCGCACTCCAGCAACGGCTGGTAGCGGCTGCGACAAGCCGCTCCCCGGTACGCACGAAGGAGCTGGAAGGCCTCACCGCACGCGAAGTCGAGGTGTTGCGGCTGATCGCGGCCGGCCTGTCGAACACGGAAATCGCGCGCACTCTCGTAGTCAGCGAGGCGACGGTGAAGACGCACGTCAATCACCTGTTCGCCAAGGCAGGACTGCGCGACCGCGCGCAAGCCGTCGCCTTCGCCTACCGCGCCGGGATCGCCGAGTAGAACGCCTGCTTCCCGCCGACGATCGGCAGCGTCACAGTCGTCCCGGTCAGATCCAGCGACAGCCCGGTGCCCGGCTCCGGCCGCAGCGTGAAGTCGTGGTCGCTGGAGGCCAGCACGAACTCCAGCCGATGCCCGGCCGCCACGATGTAGTCCTTGGGCATCAGCGAAACCTCGATGCGGTACCGCTGTCCGGGCGTGATCGGCGACGTGATCGACGGGCTGACGCGGTTCTGCGGGTCCGTCCAGCCCCGGCTGATCACGTGGGAAGTGCCGTCCGGCGCACGGTCGAGCAGCACCGCGGTGACGTTCGCGGCAGGGCGGTCGAACGACAGCCGCAGCTCGGCCTTCGCCGTGCCGGACAGCCGCACCGGCTCCGTGGTCGCGGAAGTACGGTAGCGCAAGCGGTTCCCGGACGACGCCGCGTCGGCGAGCTGTTCGATCTTCTTGCTCGCGTCGTCGGAAAGCGTTTCGACGGTCGGACGGCCTGGCACCGGCTGCCGGTCGAGTGTCCCGGTCGAACGTCCGCCCGGCCACGGGTGCAGCTCGACGTCCGAAGTGCCTGGCGCGGGCCACTCGGCCTCGTCGACCCACGACTTGTCCTCGCGCTGGATGGTCGCCTTCGGCTCGCGCTCGATGCCGTTGTCGACGCCGTAGAGGTAGTGCGACATCCACTTGTTCAACGTCGTCAGCCAGACGTCGCGACGCAGCGAAATCGGGTCCGCATGGCCGGACTGGTGCAGCCAGATCTTGTGCTCGACGCCGTGCTTCTTGAGCGCTTCGTACCAGGTCGCGACCTGTTCGGTCTTCACGTTCCAGTCGTTCAGCCCGTGCACCGCCAGCACCGACGCGTGCACCTTGCCGACGTCGTCGCGGTAGTTCCGCACGTCCCAGAACTGGCTGTAGTCCCCGGTCAGCCGGTCCTGATCGGCGGTGAGGCCGTCGAGCACCGGACGGCAGACCTGCTGGTCGGCGCGCGAGTAGACGTAGCCGGCGAGCACGTCCGTGTCCTCGCCCTGGTATCCGCCGGGAGCGACGACCGCGCCGGCGTTGCGGTAGTAGCCGTACCAGCTCGAAATGGCAGCGATCGGCACGATCGTCTCGAGTCCTTCGACACCGGTGCTCGCCACGGCGTTGGGCAGCGTGCCGTTGTAGGACACGCCCATCATTCCGGTCTTCCCGGTGCTCCAGCTCGCCGCGACGGGCGCGCCGGCCTTGTCGTGCGCTTCGGCGCGGCCGTTCAGCCAGTCGACCACGGAACGCGCGCCGATGGTCTCGTTCACGTCGCCGGTCGTCGGACAGCCGGTGGACAGCCCGGTGCCGAGGGATTCGCCGTACACGACAGCGAATCCGCGCGCGGTGAAGTAGTTCTGGTAGCTCCAGCCGATCGGTGCCGCGACATGCGGACCCGGCACGTACAGCTCGGTGTCGACGTCGTGGTTCGGCACGTCGTTGCCGCCCGCGAAGTACGGGCTCGCTTCGTACACGACAGGCACCTTCATGCCCTGCTCCGTGGCTCGCGGACGCACCACTTGCGCGTGTACGAGGTCAGGCTTCCCGTCGTGGTCGCTGTCGACGGGCGCGGTGACCCAGACGTCCTCGCGGATGACGTCAGCCGGATCGAAGACCGCCTGCGCTTGACCGTCGGTGAAAACCGGCGCTGGCGGCGAAGCGGCTTCAGCGACCGCGGGCACGGACAACATGGCCACTGCGACGAAAACGGCAGCGACTCGAGCGGCAACTCCCACCAGAACCCCCAAGCTGGACGAAGCAGGCGAGCAAGTTGAGAGTTCCGTCAACCGCAACTCGCGTCAACCGACTAACGTCGGAGCCATGGACGCACCGATCGCCACGGTCACGGTCTATCCGCAGAACGCGCGCGTCACCCGTCGCTCTCAAGTCACTCCGGCCGACGGTTCCCGCGTAGAGATCACGGGTCTCCCCCTGTCGCTCGACGCTGCTTCGGTGCGCGTCAGCGGCTCGGGCGACGCGTTGGTCACCGGCGTTGACGTCGCGTACGCGCAGCACGCCGCGCCTGCGGACCCAACGCTGCGCGCGCTCGTGGAGCAGCGACGCGCGGATCAAGCGACTGTCGACGAGGTCGCGGACGACGAGAGCGCTGCTGCGGCGCGCGTCGACCTGTTGACCGGCGTCTCACGACGCAGCGGAGCAAGCTTCGCGAAGGCGTTGGCCGGCGGCGACGCCGAACCGGGACGCGTGCAAGAAGTGAGCGAAGCGCTCAGCACGCAGTTAGCGGTGGCGCTCAAGGAACGCCGCGCGCTCGCCACAAGGCTCGAACGGCTGCGCGAAGACCTTGCTGCGCTTGACCGTCAGATCGAAACCCGCAGCGCACAGTCCGAACAGGACAGTTCGACGATCACCGTGGAGCTGGAATCCCCTGCCACCGCCGAAATCGAACTGTCCTATGTAGTCCCCGGCGCGCGCTGGGAACCGGGATACGACGTCCGCGTACGCGGCACTGACGTCACGGTCACCTCGTACGGGCTCGTCAGCCAGCACACCGGCGAGGACTGGCCGGAGTGCGAGCTGACACTGTCCACCGCTCGCCCGGCGAACACCGTCGTGATCCCGGAACTCCAGCCCTGGTACCTGGATCGGCAGCAGCCTCCGCCACCCCAGCCGCGAGCTGCGATGGCGGCCCCTGCGATGGCGTACGGCGGCGCAGCAGGAGCCGGTCGAGACGGCTTCGCCGCGAAGCTCTCCGCGGTGGAGCAAGGCGCCACCGCAGTCACCTACCGCCCGGCGCGCCCGGTCGCGATCCCGTCCGGCGCGCAAGGCCACCGGACAACGCTCGCGCAACTGGACCTCACGGCCGAACTCGACTACGTGACCGCGCCGACGCAGGCTGAAGAGGCCTACCTGCGCGCGAAGGTGGTCAACACCGCCGAGCACACGCTTCGCGCCGGTCGCGCCGCGGTGTTCCACGAAGCCGAATTCGTCGGCAGCACGCAGCTAGAGCTGTGGGCTCCCGGCGAGGAACTCGAACTCGCCCTCGGCGTCGACGACCGAATCCGTGTCGAACGCGAACTGGTCAAGCGCAGTGCCAGCAAGGCGACGTTCTCCACGCAACGCCGCCGCGAAGCCGATTACCTGACGACAGTGACCAACCACAGCCCGCGCGAAGCCGTGGTGGCCGTGCTCGACCAGGCCCCGGTCTCCCGGGACGACTCGATCACCGTGCGGGACCTGCGGCTGAGCCCGGAGCCGGTCGAGCGCACCGAACTGGGCCAGTTCACCTGGCGGCTCACGATCGCGCCCGGGGCGTCCGCGACGGTCTCGCTCGGCTACCGGGTGGACGTCGCGAAGGGCGTCGAGCTCAGCGGCTGGCGCGAGTGAGGCGTCAGCCCTGGGAGATGTAGGCCTCCAGCTGTTCCTGGCTCTGTTCCAGCTGCTCCATCCGGATCTTCACCACGTCGCCGATGCTCACGATCCCGGCGAGGCGCCCGCCGTCGAGCACCGGCACGTGCCGGATCCGCCGTTCGGTCATCACCACGCTGAGCTGGTCCACCGGATCGTCCGGGGTGCAGCTCGCGACCATGGTGGTCATGATGTCCGCGACCGGCCCCTGCAGGACCGAGGGACCGTGGTCGTTGAGCCTGCGCACGACGTCGCGTTCGGACACGATCCCGGCGATCCCGCCTTCGGCGTCCACCACGACCATCGCGCCGACGTTGTGCCGGGCGAGCCCCGCCAGCAGCTCGGCGACCGTGGTACCCGGCGACACAGTGGCGACCGTCGCGCCCTTGCGCTGAAGCACATCCGCAATCCGCATGGCGATGCCCTCTCCTCGGTGAGTCGGGTCACATCAGGTTAGGGCCCCGCTGCCGTGTGCGAAAGTCCAGCGGGATGCGTCCGTTCGTGGTAACGCGCTCATCCGTCGAACACCCGGCGCAACCGGGCGAGCCCGGGTCCGATCCGGTCGGTGGCGATCGCGCCGTAGCCGAACAGCAGTCCGTGCCGCCGCGCCGCCACGGAGAAATCGCCGAGTGAGAACAGCCGGACCCCCGCCCCGGTCGCCTTCCGCGCGAAGCCGCGCAGGTCCCGGTCCGCCGACGCGCTCAGGTGCAGACCGGCCGACGCGGGCACCGGCTCCAGCACGTCGCCGAATTCGGCCCGCAGACCGTCCACGAGCAGGTCGTGGCGGGCGCGGTAGATGCCGCGCATCCGGCGGACGTGCCGGGCGAACCCGCCTTCGGCGATGAACGCCGCGACCACCGCCTGCTCGATGCCCGGGGAATGCCAGTCGGCGAGATATTTCGCCTTCACGATCGCCTCCGCCAACGCGGGCGGCGCGGCGAGAAAACCCAGCCGCAGCGCGGGCGACAGGACCTTCGAGAACGAACCGACGTAGACCACCCGGCCGTGAGAATCCAAGCTGTGCAACGGTTCCAGCGGACGTCCGGAGTAGCGGAACTCGGTGTCGTAATCGTCCTCGACCACGACGGCCCCGTTGTCCTCAGCCCAATCCAGCAACGCTCGCCGGCGAGACGGCGACATCGCGACACCGAGCGGATACTGGTGCGACGGCGTCACGTGCACCAGACGAGTGCCCGGCGGGATCGCGTCGACCACGATGCCCTCGTCGTCCACCGGAACCGGTGCGACGCGTACGCCGAGCGTGCCCAGCAACAAGCGCGGCGGCGGGTAACCGGGATCCTCGACCGCAGCCAGGTCGCCCGGCCGCAGCAGGACCCGGGCGACGAGGTCGATCGTCTGCTGCGCGCCTGAGGTGATCACGAGGTGTTCGGGTCGTACGCGAACATTCCGGGACACCGCGAGGTGCCGCGCGAGTTCCGTGCGCAGCCGGGGATCGCCTTGCGGTTCGCCGTAAGTCATCAGCTCCGCGCGGGAACCGCGCAACGACTGGGTCATCAGCCGACGCCAGGTGTCGAACGGAAACAGCCGCACATCCGGCACTCCAGCACGGAAATCGAACTCCGGCGGGCCGGTGAACGCTTTCGGCGGCGCGGGTACGTCTGTCCACTCTGGACGCGGCTGGACGCCGTCGGAGAGCCCGGCCGGTTCGACCGGACGCGGCGCGGCGCCGGCCCGCACGTAAGTGCCGGCTCCGACCCGGCCGGCGAGGAATCCTTCCGCGGTGAGGCGTTCGTAGGCGGCGGTGACGGTGGTGCGCGAAACGGCCAGCTGGTGCGCCAGTTCCCGGGTCGGCGGCAGCGCGTCGCCGTCGCGGAGCCGCCCGTCGAGCACCGCTTCGCGGATCTGGCGGTAGATCTCATCGCGGTGGCCGCGGGTGCCGGACAGGTCCAGATGCAGGTCCACGCGTCCAGCCTAGATTGGTCCACCGCAGTTGGCTTCGCTTTGGCTCTCTTCCTGGACCGATCTGGCGGTTAGCGTGACCCCATGACCACGTTCGACCTCGACCGGCAGTCCCTTCTCGTCCTCGACCCCATCGTCGCGAAGACCACCGCGGCGGACCTCGACCGGCCCACGCCGTGCGCCGGCTGGACGCTCGCCGACCTCCTCCGCCACCAAGTCAGCGAAAACCACGCCTTCGCCGAAGCAGCACGCGCCGGCTCCGCGAAAGACTGGGACAGCGGTCAGCTCGGCGAAGACCCGTACGCCGCGTACGCAGCTTCGGTGACCGACTACCTCGCCGCGTACAGCGAAGCTGACGTCGCGGAACGGCAGATCGCCATCAACACCTTCGGCACCTTCACCGGCACAGTCGCGATCGCAATGCACCTCGTCGACACCGTCGCGCACGGCTGGGACCTGGCCAAGACCCTCGACGTCGCGTACGACCCGGTGCCGGAGGCAGTCCACGCCGCGCTGCAGTTCGCGCTCATGATCCCCGCCGACCCGAAGGCCCGAATCGAGCGCGGGACGTTCGCGCCGGTCGTGCCCGTCAGCACCGACGAAGGCGAACTGGACCAGTTCCTCGGCCTGCTGGGCCGCGACCCGGACTGGCGGGTCAGCTGACCTTGTCCGCCGGGGCCGACCAGGTGTCGCAGGCAGCCGGGCCAGCTCCGGTGTAGCCGGCCTTCGCCCAGGCCAACTGGTTCGCGCGGGTCCCGTGGTCGCCGCTGTCGTCGGCGCGGCCGTAGTCGGCGACGGCGGCGTTCGCGGTGGCCCGGCTGATCGACCCGTGATCGGACGCGGCGTGCAGGAACAGCGCGCCGAAACAGTTGGCCTGCAGCTCGATCCGGCGCACGACGGCCTTGTCCGCGTCGCTGGTCGGTTCCGGAGAAGCCATCTCGGCGCTCGCCGCGTCGAGGATGCCGCTCTCGCGCTGGACGTGGTGGCCGTACTCGTGCGCGAGCGTCGCCAGGTGGCGGGCGCGGCTCAGCCCGGCGTCCGCCAGCATCCAGTCGGTGGGCGCGTAGATCGTGGCGTCGCCGCCGCAGTAGTACGCGACCGCTTCGTCCCGGGACGGCGCGTTGCCGCAGGCGCTGGTTTTCGGCAGCGTGACCGACACCTTCACCGGCAGGTTCGGCTCGTCCGCTTTGTCCAGCGCCGGCTGCCACGCCTGTTTCAGACAGGCGACCAGCGCGGTGTAGAACGTCTTGAGCTGCTCCGCGTCCCGGCTCAGCTCCGGCAGGTCGCACGACACGGGACCGAGCGCGACCCCTTGGGCCAGCAACGGGTTGCCGCTGAGCTTGCGCACCGGTTTGGCGTCCTGGCGGTCCGGCATCGCGTCGGCGTCCGGGGCCGCGATCGCGTGCCCGGACACCTCGTGCGGCACGACGGCCATGAGCGCGAGCGTGCCCGCGACGATCGCCACCGCGGCGACCGCGCCCAGCGCCCTGCCCGGCCTTCGGCGCGGCGCCCGCGGCGGCGGTGGCGGCGGTGGCGGCGGTGGCGGCGGCGGCCACGAGCCTCCGGCGTAATACGTCATTCCTCCCCCTCCCGACCAGCATACGGAGACCGCGAGCCGCCCTGGATCACGAAACGGGAACGCCGGGCTCCTGGCCTGATCCGCGACCGGCAGCGAGACTGGACGCTATGACTGTCGAAGATCCGTACCTGTGGCTGGAAGACGTGACGGGCGACGAGGCGCTCGAATGGGTCCGTTCGCGCAACGCGGAGACGCTGGACGTGCTCACCGCGAGCGAGAGGTTCGGGCAGCTGCGGGACTCGATCCGCGAGGTGCTCGACGCGGGCGGCCGGATCCCGTACGTCGCGCGCCGGGGAACGCGCTACTACAACTTCTGGCAGGACGCCGAGCACCCGCGCGGGCTGTGGCGGCGCACCACGCTGGAGCAGTACCGCACCGGCGAACCGGACTGGGAGATCCTGCTCGACGTCGACGCGCTCGCCGCGGCCGAGGACGAGAACTGGGTCTGGAAGGGCGCCGCGGTGCTGCGTCCCGGGCACCGGCTCGGCCTGGTCCAGCTGTCGAGGGGCGGCGCGGACGCGACCGTCGTCCGCGAGTTCGACCTCGACGCGCACGAGTTCGTGGCGGACGGCTACACCCTGCCCGAGGCGAAGCACCGGATCGGGTGGATCGACGCCGACCGGGTGTACATCGGAACCGACTTCGGCCCGGGCTCGCTCACCACGTCCGGCTATCCGCGGCTGGTGAAGGAATGGCGGCGCGGCACCCCGATCGAGGACGCGGTGCTCGTCGCCGAGGGCAAGCCGGACGACGTCGCGGTGATGGCGGTGCACGACCCGACCGAGGGCTTCGAACGCGATTTCGTGCGCCGCGCGATCGACTTCTACCGCACCGAGTACTTCGAGCGGACCCCGTCCGGGCTGGCCAAACTGGACCTGCCCGAGGACGTCGAGGTGTCCACGCACCGCGAATGGCTGCTCGTGCACCCGCGCAGCGCGTGGACCGTCGGCGGTGCCGAACATCCGGCGGGCACCCTGCTCGCGATCCGCTACGACGCGTTCAAATCCGGCGACCGCGATTTCACCGCGCTGTTCACCCCGGATGCGCACACCTCGCTGGACTACTACACGTGGACCCGCAACCACTTGCTGCTCGCGACACTGCACGACGTCAAGTCCGAGCTGCGCGTGCTGACGCCGGGCCCGGACGGCTGGACCGAAGCGGAACTGGGCGGTGCGCCGGAATTCGGCAGCGCGCAGATCGTCGACACCGAACCGGACGTCGACGACGAATACCTGGTGGATTCCTCCAGCTACGTCCAGCCGTCCACGCTCACCCGCGGTGTCGTCGGCGGCGACGTCGAGGTGCTGAAGCAGGCGCCGGCGTTCTTCGACGCGAGCGGGATGGAGGTCAGCCAGTACTTCGCGACGTCGGACGACGGCACGAAGATCCCGTACTTCGTGGTCCGTCCGCCCGGCGCGGAAAACGGCCCGACGCTGCTGTACGGGTACGGCGGTTTCGAGGTATCGCTGACTCCGTCGTACGGCGGGGTCGTCGGCCGGTCCTGGCTGTCGCGCGGCGGCACGTACGTGGTCGCGAACATCCGCGGCGGCGGCGAGTACGGCCCGGAATGGCACATGCAGGCGGTGAAGGAGAACCGGCACAAGGCGTACGAGGACTTCGCCGCCGTCGCGCGCGATCTGGTCGCGCGGGGCATCACGACGAAGGAACGGCTCGGCATCCAGGGCGGCAGCAACGGCGGGCTGCTGATGGGCGTCATGCTCACCCGCTACCCGGAGCTGTTCAGCGCGATCGTGTGCCAGGTGCCGCTGCTCGACATGAAGCGCTACCACCTGTTGCCTGCCGGGGCCTCGTGGATGGCCGAATGGGGCGACCCGGACGTCCCGGAAGAGTGGGAGTACATCTCGAAATACTCGCCGTACCACAACGTTTCGGCCGACGTCGAGTATCCGCCGATCCTCTTCGTCACCTCCACCCGCGACGACCGCGTGCACCCCGGGCACGCGCGCAAGATGGTCGCCCGGATGCGCGAGCAGGGCCACGACGTGGAGTGCTTCGAGAACATCGAAGGCGGCCACGGAGCGGCCGCGGACAACGAACAACTCGCGTTCCGTTCGGCGGTCGCGTACGAATTCCTCTGGTCGAAGCTTTCCTAGACCAGGTCCCGGGGCCGCGCTCGCACGCGCGGCCCCGGGCGTACCGACGGTCCTCTGTGGACATCGACGAGGGCCTGCTCGAACCGCGCCCAGGCGTCGGTGACGAACGCGAGCCAGGGCACCCCGAGCCTCCGCAACGCGCGTCCGTGGCCGACCAGTACGCCGCCGGTTTCCAGCACCGCTCTGGCTCGCCACTTCACCGAGGCCGCGATTCTTTGCCGCCGCAACCGGTCCACGTGATAACCGAGGCGCCGTTCCAGCCCGGCGAACACGCGTGCGGCGACCTCCACGGTGACCGGATCGCGGGTGCCGTCCCGCAACGCGCGATAGTAGCCAAGCGCGAGAACGTCGGAGATCAGCTGGCTCATCACGTCGCTTTTCCTTGCCTGGCCAGCGGTTTCGAGCAACCGGGCGACCAGCCGCCGGTCTTGCGCGGTCAGCTCGTCCGGCTGCCGCTGGAACCGCCGGACGCTGCGCGCCACCACCGGATCCAGCCGCACCCCGCTCCCCCACGCCGGCTGCGGCCTCACCTTCCGCCGCCGCGCCTCCGCCTCGAACACCGCACTCCAGTCCACGGCGGTCATGCTGCCGCCTGGATGTGCCGGTGCGGCGGGGAGGTTGTGGAGATTCGGTGGAGCTACGGGACGAACAGCGCGGCGGCGGCCCAGTGGAACACTTTCGGGTCGCCAAGGCCGGATTCGGTGAGCCAGCCAGCAGCCTGGCGGGCCGCGGCCGCGTCCTCGATCAGCCCGTAGCGACCGGGCACGACGCCGGTGGCCGCACGGACGTCGTCGACCAGGCCGCCGAGGCAGCGCCAGGTGTGCCAGAGTCCGCCGTCGTAACCGACCAACTCGAAGCCGAGCAACTCGCCGGACGTGCTCGCGCCTTCCTCGATCCGCCCGACGACGACGCTGGTCTCGCGATTCCAGCCGTCCTCGACGATTTCGCGGACGATCGGCTCGGCTTCCTCCGGCGCGAAGCCCACTTCGAGCACGTCAAGCCCGGTTTGCCGAGCGGGGGCGAGAGCGCGGAACCAGTCGTCGTGCACCTCAGTGACACACTCGCTGATCGACACGAGTTCGCTTGTCCGGCGCACAGCGCGATAGCCCGCCGACACGAGAGTCATGACCGCTAGTTTCCTCCCCGGTTCGCCCGGATCGTCCGCCGGATCCAGTCGGCGTACGCGGGCACGCTGCTGTACAGCCCGGGCCCGCCGGCACACGCCGGGCGCGCGGTGCCCGGCCCCGAAGTCACACCGATCAGCTCCCACCGCCCACTAGCTCCGCGCCGAATCTGCGGACCACCGGAATCGCCGATGCACGCCATCGCTTCCGACCTGGGGCTGACTGTGCACAACCGCATCCGCCCCGCGTAACCCGGACCGCACTCGGACTCCGCGCCGCGTCGAACATCCAGCTCCTGCAACCGTTCCGCGAACCGTGCTTTCGCTGCGTCGTTCGTGTCCACGGTGGTGCCGAACCCGAGCAGACGCGTCGGCGTCCCGGGCGCACCGGGGCTCGACGCCAGCCGGATCGGCTTCTCGGCGACGGGACGGTCCAGCTTGATCAACGCGACATCGTTGCGGTTGAAGGGAATGATCTCGCTCTGCAGCGCGTAACCCGGATGCGTGATCACCTGCGCGATCCTCCGGACGGTGCCGCCGGAATGCTGTCGCTCGCTGCCGATCCGGACGGTGCCGTCCGGCGTCACCAGGGTGGAGTCCACACAGTGACCCGCCGTCACCACCCACTGCGGGTCGATCAGAGAGGCGCCGCACACGCCGCGGTCGCCGGTCTGGTCGACCCTCTCCGGAATGGAGGCCATGAACGGGTAACGCTGCGTCGAATCGCCGCCCTTCACGATCGCCTCGGCAGTGCCGGTCGAAAACAGGGTGGCGCACACCGCGGCGGCCATCGTCACGGCGACCGCCCGGCGGCCAGCAGACTTGATCACGGAGAAGTCCTTTCCTTCGGCTCGCGACCAGCCTGCCGGGTCAAGATCATCCGGACCATGCGGTCAGCCGGTCTCCCCGCGGTAGGGCCTGCCCCCATGGTTGTCTCTGTACCTACTAGTATGTACGCTTTCGTCATGTCCACCAGAGACCAGCTCATCGCGAGCACTCAGGACCTGCTGTGGGAGCGGGGGTACGTCGGCACCAGCCCGAAGGCGATCCAGCAGCGCGCCGGAGCCGGGCAGGGCAGCATGTACCACCACTTCGCCGGCAAGGCCGACCTGGCGCTCGCCGCGATCCGGCAGAACGCCGACGATCTGCGCGCCTCCGCCGAGGCCGCTTTCGCCCAGGGCGAGACCGCGGTCGACCGCGTTTCCGCCTACCTGCTGCGCGAACGGGACGTCCTGCGCGGCTGCCCGGTCGGCCGGCTGGCGCTGGATCCCGAGATCGTCACGAACCCGGAATTGCGTGCCCCGCTGGAAGAAACCTTCGATTGGCTGCGCGGCCGCCTCGCCGAAGTGCTCGCCGAGGGCATCGCGAACGACGAACTGCCGAGCGACCTCGACCCGGCCGAGACAGCAACCACACTGGTCGCGGTACTGCAGGGCGGGTACGTCCTCGCCCGCTCGTCCGGCACGGTCGATCCGTTCGACCAAGCGATCCGCGGAGCACTCGCCCTCCTCGGCCGGCGGTGACGCCGATGTACGCGATGCAGTACGAGATCGACCTGCCGGACGGCTACGACATCGAGCACCGAGTCGCCACCCGAGGCCACCGCACCGACGCGTTTCCCGGACTGGGCCTCAAAGCGTATTTGGTGCGTGACAACCACTATGCGCCGTTCTACCTGTGGACCGACACCGCCGGAATGAGCCGATTCCTCTGGGGCGGAGGAGGATTCGACGGCATAGTCGAGGATTTCGGCCGACCGCCCGTGCGGCATTGGACCGGCGCTCGTTGCCTCGCCGGTCCGGCGCGAGCGACCGCCCCGGAGTTCGCGACCAAACGCTTACGCCCGCTGCCCGCGGACTCCGCTGCGATCGAACGCGAACTCGAAGAACTCACGCGACAGTCCCAAAACCCGGCCGTGCACACCACTGCGCTGGCCGTCGACCCGCACCGCTGGGAAGTCGTGCGCTTCACCCTCTGGACCACCGATCCGACCGAGGACACCGACGTCCGCTACCGGGTGCTTCACCTGTCCCAACCGAATCTCGACCAGCTGAGCTGAAAGGCCCCTCCATGCCGCTCGTCCGCATTGACGTGCTGTCCGAACCGAACGCCGGCCACCTCCCCGCCATCGGCGAAGCCGTGCACCAGGCGATGACCGAAACCATCGACGTCCCCGCCGACGACCGATTCCAGATCCTGAACAGCCACACCGCCGACCGCTTGCGCTACGACCCCGACTACTTCGGCGTCCACCGCGACGACGACATCGTGTACATCGCCATCACCTTGCGCGCCGGCCGCACGAACGACCAGAAAACCGCGCTGTACCGGCGAGCGACCGAACTGATCGCCGAGTCGACGGGGATCGAGCCGAGGAATGTGTTCTTCAGCCTGACGGAAAACCACGAGGTGGACTGGTCGTTCGGCGAGGGGGTCGCGCAGATGCTGCCGTCAACGCCCTGAACGTCCTCGCCCGATCAAGCATCTTCGGTCCAGTAGCGCTGAACCCTGGCCACCGCCTCGTCCTTGCTCATCCCAGCCACCTCCGGCTCTTCGAGACCCACGCGCGAGAGCAGCAGGTACACGAGATCGGCGGGCAGGGCTCCGGCAGGAGGCTCCGGAGTCCCGCGAGCCGGTTTGACGCCATCCTGCACGCAGGACCAGAATTCCGGTTCCTCGACGTCGAGCTGATCCCGGAGAATGTGGTTCCACAGGCCCGGTCCATAGCCGCCGCGGTCCACCGGATGCGAGATGCGGGTGCGGAGAATCCGGCCGTCGGCAAGATCGAACTCGTACGTGACGTGATGCGTTCCGGTTCGCCCGCGCGCGTCTCGCACTCTTCGCCATTCTTCGACCTTGCAGAACGTCTGGTGGTCGCTGCGGGTCGGCTGCGGCCAGGAAGTCATTGTGCGGCACCGACAAGCCAGTCACGCAGCTGCGCGTCGTCGCTGAAGCTGATCAGCTGCACCAGCCCCCAGTTGTCCCGGTGGTTCGGAGCGTTCAGCAGCCGCTCCTGCCAGTCCTGCGCGTACTCCCGCAGGGCGTCGGCCATTTCGTCGACCGCCTCGTCGAACGACGCGCCGTCCGCGGACACCGGCAGCCCCGGCAGGAACACCGACCAGCCGCCGGCTTCGGGGACGACCTGAGCGTGCGACGGAACGACTGACGCGAGGACGTGGCGCAGGCGCACGACATCCACCACAGCGGTCGTCGCGGAATCGCGCCGGACAGTCGCGACGACCCCTTTCTCAGCGGCATCCAGCAAATCCTTCAAATGTGCACGCGCATCGGTGTAGCTGTCGTAGTGCACAGCAGACATGTCAGCCTCCCAGCCGGTCCCCACCAGCTTGCCTCGCCGAACCAAGTACGTCAAGTACTTGAAGTACTCACGATGGCGGGCGGGATCGCCGGCACACAAAAAACGGAGCTGGGGCAGCACCTGCTGCCCCAGCTCCGATCAATCGTTCAGCCGGCGAAGAAACGCTCGCCCTCAGCTGCAGCCGGAAGTAGCCCCGCAGCCCTCGCAGGCGTAGCACGATCCGGCGGGCCTCATCTTGGTTCCGCAGGTCATGCAGAGCGGTGCGTCCGCCGCCTTGCCGAGGTGCAGTTCCATCAGTTCGGCCGTGCTGTGCGCGTCACGCCCGGAGGTGTCCGTTGTGGACTCATCCGCGCGGGCGGGCGACGAATCCACACTGCTGCGCAGCGCCTCGATCTCGAGGTTCTGCCCGCCGTAGTTCGCCTCGACCTCCGCGGAGCGTTCGTCCGCGGTGAAGATGCCCAGCTGGGCCCGCTTTTCGTACGGCAGGTAGTCGAGTGCCAAGCGGCGGAACAGGTAGTCCATGACGCTCGTGGCGATCCGGATGTCCGGGTCGTCGGTCATGCCCGCCGGTTCGAAGCGCAGGTTGGAGAACTTCGAGACGTAGAACTCGAGCGGGATGCCGTGCTGCAGGCCGACCGAGATCGACATCGAGAAGGCGTCCATCACGCCCGACAGGGTGGAGCCCTGCTTGCCGAGTTTCACGAAGATCTCGCCGAGGCCGTCGTCCGGGTACGAGCCCGCGTGCAGGTAGCCCTCGGCGCCGCCGACGGTGAACGACACCGTCTGGCTCGGGCGCTTCTTCGGCAGGCGGCGGCGCACCGGGCGGTATTCGACGACCTTCTCCGGCTCGGTCTCCGCCGCGGCTTCCTTCTTCTTGCCCGTGGACAGCGGCTGGCCGACCTTGCAGTTGTCGCGGTAGATCGCGAGCGCCTTGAGGCCGAGTTTCCATCCCTGGAAGTAGATCTCCTCGACGTCCTCGACCGTCGCCGACTCCGGCATGTTGACCGTCTTCGAGATCGCGCCCGAGATGAACGGCTGCACCGCGGCCATCATCCGCACGTGGCCCATCGGCGCGATCGACCGGTCTCCGACCGCGCAGTCGAACACCTCGTAGTGCTCGGGGCGCAGGCCCGGCGCGTCGACCACGTGGCCATGCTGCGCGACGTACTCGACGATCGCCTCGACCTGCTCGGCCTGATAGCCCAGCACCCGCAGCGCGCGCGGCACGGTCTGGTTCACGATCTGCATCGACCCGCCGCCGACGAGCTTCTTGAACTTCACCAGCGAGAAGTCCGGCTCGATACCGGTGGTGTCGCAGTCCATCATGAAGCCGATGGTGCCGGTGGGCGCGAGCACCGAGGCCTGCGCGTTGCGCCAGCCGTTGCGGGTGCCGAGTTCGATGCCCTGCTGCCATTCCTGCGACGCGAGCGCGCGAACCGCCGCGTCGTTGCCGTGATAGGTGCGGACCAGCTCGTTGGCCGCGGCGTGCTTGCGCATGACGCGCTGGTGCGCCTCGGCGTTGCGGGCGTAGCCCTCGTACGGTCCGACGACGCCGGCCAGCTCGGCCGAACGACGGTAGGACACGCCGGTCATCAGGGACGTGATCGCGGCGGCGAGCGCGCGGCCGCCCTCGGAGTCGTACGCGTGGCCCAGCGCCATCAGCAGCGCGCCGAGGTTGGCGTAGCCGATGCCGAGCTGGCGGAACTTGCGCGTGGTGTCGGCGATCGGCTCGGTCGGGAAGTCGGCGAAGCAGATCGAGATGTCCATCGCGGTGATGACGAACTCGACGGCCTTCGCGAACAGCGGCGCGTCGAACGTGCCCTCTTCGGACACGAACTTCAGCAGGTTGAGCGAGGCGAGGTTGCAGCTCGAGTTGTCGAGGTGCATGTACTCGCTGCACGGGTTGGACGCGGTGATCCGGCCCGATTCGGGGCAGGTGTGCCAGTCGTTGATGGTGCTGTCGTACTGGATGCCCGGGTCGGCGCATTCCCACGCCGCCTGCGCCATGCTGCGGAAGAGCTTCTTCCCGTCGGTGCGGTCGATGACCTCGCCGGTGAGCCGGGCGCGCAGGCCGAAGTCGGTGCCGTTCTCGACGGCGTGCATGAACTCGTCGGAGACGCGGACCGAGTTGTTCGCGTTCTGGTACTGCACCGAGGAGATGTCGGAGCCGGAGAGGTCCATGTCGAACCCGGCGTCGCGCAGGACCTTGATCTTTTCCTCTTCGCGCGCCTTGGTCTGGATGAACTCCTCGATGTCCGGGTGGTCGACGTCGAGCACGACCATCTTCGCCGCGCGCCGGGTGGCGCCGCCGGACTTGATGGTGCCCGCGGACGCGTCGGCGCCGCGCATGAACGAGACCGGGCCGGACGCGGTGCCGCCGGAGGTGAGCAGTTCCTTCGACGACCGGATGCGCGAGAGGTTGAGGCCCGCGCCGGAACCGCCCTTGAAGATCAGGCCTTCCTCGCGGTACCAGTTGAGGATCGACTCCATCGTGTCGTCGACGGCGAGGATGAAGCAGGCGGACACCTGCTGCTTCGAGGACGTGCCGACGTTGAACCACACCGGGGAGTTGAAGCTGAAGACCTGGTGCAGCAGCATCCAGGTGAGCTCGTGCTCGAAGATCTCGAGGTCGGACGGACCGGCGAAGTAGTCGTGCTCGGCGGCGGCCTTCACATAGGTGCGCACCACGCGGTCGATGAGCTGCTTGAGGCTGCTCTCGCGCTGCGGGCTGCCGACGGCGCCGCGGAAGTACTTGCTGGTGACGATGTTGGTGGCGTTGACCGACCAGAACTCGGGGAATTCGACCCCGCGCTGCTCGAAGTTGACGCTGCCGTCGCGCCAGTTCGTCATGACGACGTCGCGGGTCTCCCACGCGACCTCGTCGTAGGGGTGGGTCCCCTCGGTGGTGAAGACCCGCCGGACGGTGAGGCCCTTGTTCGGCTTCTTGTTCTGTCCGGCCGCCGCGCCGGTTCCCACGGTTTCGGTCATGCGGTTCTGTCCCTCGCTCCCCGCGACCCGGTGACGGCTCAGTCGTCGCCGGCGCGCTCGCCTTCCTGGTCCTCCGCAGTTCCCGCCATGGCTTTCCGCAGGTCGGAGATCTCCTTCTCGAAGTCCTCGACCGAGGAGAAGGAGCGGTAGACGCTGGCGAACCGGAGATACGCGACGCCGTCCAGTTCCCGCAGCGGGCCGAGGATGGCGAGGCCGACCTCGTGGCTGGGGATCTCGGCCAAGCCGGCGGAACGGATCGACTCCTCCACGCGCTGCGCGAGCTTCTGCAGCGCGTCGTCGTCGACCGGACGGCCCTGGCAGGCCCTCCGCACGCCGTTGACCACCTTGTCCCGGCTGAACTGCTCGGTGGCGCCGGACCGTTTGACCACGGCCAGCACCATCGTCTCCGACGTGGTGAAACGCCGGCCGCATTCGGCGCACGAACGCCGCCGCCGGATCGCCTGTCCCTCGTCCACCTCTCGGGAGTCGACGACCCGAGAGTCCGCATGCCGGCAGAACGGGCACCTCATCCGCCGATCACCTTCCCCTCCGCGCCGGTCGATTCCTGTCCCAACCGGCCCCTGCCGCCACGCTACGGCCTGGACCGCGGTCACCGCGCGCGACCCCGCGCCTGGTGATCGACTTGTGGACATCCGGTGGGCAACTGCCGGCCGGCTGTGGACAACTGCCGCCAGTCTACCCCTACCTGTGGACCAACTACAGCGGTGTAACTACTAGATATAGGGGTAGACCATAGATCGCCTCCGGGACGGGCGCAAGAAACCCGAGAGGGTGAAAGACCGGTCGCGCAAGATGCGACCGGGTGGTTTCCGACAGTCATCATCCGGCAGAACCCGGTCCTTCGCCCGATTCCCCCGCCGAACCGCCGCCGGACCAGGCGACCGGCACGGTGAGCGGCATGCCGGGCAGCAGCGCGGTGTCGTCGAGGTTGTTGAGCTCCTTGATGCGTTCGACGACCGCGCTCTGGTCGGCGTTCGGCGCGAACCGGGCGGCGAGCGCGCCGAGCGAATCGCCGGGCTGCACGGAAACGGACGCGGTCCGCGACGGCACCGGGCCGCCGGACACTCCCGAGCCGAAAACGCCGAGCCCGGTGACGATCAGGCAGGCCGCGAAGGCGATCGCGAACAGCCACGGCCACCGCACCGACGGCCTGGTCGCGGTCTGGCAGGCCACGCCGCCGCGCCGTCCGGCGACGACCCGCGCCCGGGACGGCGGCCGCAACGGCTCGCCGCGCCGCTCGCGCGCGGTGCGGCCCGGGTTGGCCGGGACAGCGGCGGGAACGTGCCGGATCGCGGTGCGGCCGCGAGCCTCCCGGGGCTGACGGGCAGGGGCTTCTTCGGTTTCGACGGCCGACGGGGCCGACGTCTGGAATCCGGCTCGCTCGCCGGACCGGACCGCGGCGGCGGAGCGCGGCTCGGCAATCGCGGCAGCCCGCGCGCCTCGTCCGGCCGAGGGCGAGAAACCGGCGGATTCCCTTGCGGACCGCGCACCGATCTCGCCCGCCGCGCGAGCATCCCGCCCCGCCGACCTCGACCCGGCTGACGACACGAACTCAGCGGACTCCCCCGCCGACCGCGCACCAATCTCGCCCGCCGCGCGAGCACCCCGCCCCACCGACCTCGACCCGGCCGACGACACGAACTCAGCCGACTCCCCCGCCGACCGCGCACCGACCCGCCCGGCAACGCGACCGGACGCACCGCCCGGCACCGACTGCCCGGAGTCAGGCAACTCGCCGCCGGCGAGCCCGGCCTCTGCCGCCGCCCGCCAGGCGCGCCGCCGTCCGGGCTCGCCGCGCGACCCTCCTCGAGATTCCCCACCCCGGCCCCGCCGCGAGTCGCCGCGACCTGCCTCGCCGCGCGAACTCTCGCCGGACCGATCCGAAGCAGGGCCGCGCCGGGCGCCTGTCCGGCCGCGAAGCTCCACCACCTCGCCGGAACCGGCCGACGGGCCCGGATCAGCGCCCGATTCGGCTTCGATCGCCTCCGGAACACCATCCTTTCGGGTGGCGTCGACGCTCTCCGCACGCCGCCGCGAACGGCGCGCCGGACCGCCGGACCCGGGCGACCTCCGGGCCGGGATCGCCCCTTCCGACGCACCGCCGCCCTCGACGGGGCGGTCGGCGGGGACGGGCCGAAGCGGGCGGACGAGCCCGCGATCTGCCAGGATCGACATGACGGAACCTCCTCGTGACCTGCGGATCCGTCCGGTCCGGGCCGTACACCTGCGCCGCAGCGGTCCAGATCGAACAGGCGTTCTATCGAACGTCCGTGCGAAGGTCTACCACCCCGCACCGACAAAATCGAGAGGACACGGCGTGTCGATCGAACAGATGTTTGAAATCGTCGCGCGCGGTGGCTAACGTCGGTGACCAGGACATCTGCCGGACCGGCTCCGGCGGGTGCCGCCGGACGGGCGTTCGCGGAAAACGCGGATCCCGGACCGGCGCACGCGGACACGCGCGGGACGCCGACACGGCGGCCGCGGGACGGCTGGAGGCGACGCAGCGTTGGAGAAGGACACGGTGAAGGGCACCGCGGCGAAGGGGGCCAAGACGGCCTCGCGGGGCAAGGCGTCCGCACAATCCGCGCGCGAATCCGGTCACGACAGCACGGGGAAGGTGAGCGCCATGCCGGAGGTGTACGACGTGGACGAGACGCTGACCGTCCGCCAGCAGCAAGTGCTCGACGTCATCCGCACGTGGGTGAGCCGGTTCGGCTACCCGCCGAGCGTGCGCGAGATCGGCGAGGCGGTGGGGCTGACGTCCACGTCGTCGGTGTCGCACCAGCTGCGCGCGCTGCAGCGCAAGGGCTACCTGCGCCGCGACGCCAACCGGCCGCGCGCGGTGGGCGTGCTCGCGTCCACGGACGACAACCCGATGGGCATCGACATGGACCAGCAGCCGTCCGTGCCGAAGGCGGCGTACGTGCCGCTGGTCGGTCGGATCGCGGCGGGCGGCCCGGTGCTCGCCGAGCAGGCCGTCGAGGACGTTTTCCCGCTGCCGCGCGAGATCGTCGGCGAGGGCGAACTGTTCCTGCTGAGCGTCACCGGCGATTCGATGGTCGACGCGGCCATCACCGACGGCGACTGGGTCGTCGTCCGGCAGCAGCCCGCCGCGGAGAACGGGGACATCGTCGCCGCGATGATCGACGGCGAGGCCACGGTGAAGACGTTCAAGCGCAAGGACGGACACGTGTGGCTGATGCCGCACAACGAGGCGTACGAGCCCATTCCCGGCGACGACGCGTCGATCCTGGGCAAGGTGGTGGCGGTTCTGCGCCGTCTCTGAACCGTGGTTCGCTCCCCTCCCCTGAGGCCGCGGCCCGGGGTGAGGGGGCGAGCGACCCGAGGTGGGGGCTTCGCCGACGGCTGTGGGGTTGTTGCGTCGGGGCAGGCGCGGCGTAAGGCCGGAAGCGGTGCCATGTCAGGAGCCGCGCCGAGTCAGTGGCAGCGGCCCGTCAGGAACGGCACCGCGCCAGCGACAAAGCCACGCCGGGAACGGCATCGCGCCACTGGCAGCGCCACGCCAGAAACAAGGAGCACCGCGCCACGGACAGCGGCAGGTCCGGAACCCTGCGGTGGCAGGAGCGACGGCGCGGCAGGAACTCACGCACCCGGAGCGAGCAACAGGTCAAGCGCGGCGGCGTTTCCGCCCCAGCAGAAACCACGCCGCGAGAACGACGACCGCGGCGATGCCCGCAGCAGGAATGAGCGGGAAGCCCCCGGCCTCTTCCTCGGCTGGTTGCGGAGTGGCGGCGCCGCCAGGTTTAGGCGCGGACGCGTTCGGGGCGACCAAGGCCGTCGCGTTTTTGATCGCCCGCACTGGTTCGCCGACGCCTTCGCTTCCGGACAGCAGAGTGCCGTCCGGTTCGAAAGCGATGGCTTCGCCCTGTTTTTCGTTCGGCAGCGGAATGCGCACGGGTTCTCGCTGCAATGCTGCCGCGACGTCGCCGTCCGGGGCTGCGTACACATACGCGTCCGTGTAGGTCCGCAGGGCGATGACTTTGCCGTCCGCGCTGGTCGCGCCTCCGGTGATCAGCGCCGAGCCGAACGAGCCGACCGGACCTCCGGGAGTGTCGGTGCTGCGGACTCGCAGGGTGCCGACCTGCTCCAGTTTCGTCGGGCCGGGAGTCGCCAGCGGGGCCGAAGGCTTGTAGACCTTGGAAGTGCCCAGCAGGTCCTTGGTCACCAGGAACGGCGTGCCGGACTGGTCCAGGACAAGGGCTTCGGTGTCGTGCGGGCCGTCCGGATAGGTCAGGCGATGCACGACCGCCGCGCCGCCGGACGGTTTCAGCTCCAGCAGGGCGACCGTTTCGCGTTTCGCGCGGTTGTCGCCGGTGTCCGAGAGCCACAGCGTGCCGTCTTTGCCTCGGGCGAGGTCTTCGACGTCGTACGGGTCCGTCGGGTCGCTCAGGACGTCCTTGACCTGGCATTTCCGGTCCAGGACGAAGACCTGCACTTTGGTGCCGCCGTCGTTGATGGCGTACCAATGCTCGCCGTCGGAAACCAGGCCGGACAGTTCGTTGAGGCGCTTGTCCGTGACCTGGCACAGCGTCTCCGGCGAAGGAGAAGGATCAGGAGCCGCCGCGGCCGGGACCGCGCCCGCGAGCATCAGGACAGCCGTCAGTGCCAGGACGACCCGCACCAGTTCACCTCCGTAGTGCACGACCCGCTCGGGCCGTGCACTACGGAAGACGTTCAGAGCGCCGAGGCGTTGGTCTCGAACGCCCGCAACGCCGCGGCGAGGTCCGGGCGGACCCGCACCTGCAGGCGCGTGCCGTCGGCGACGTGCTCCTCTTCCAGCACCTCGCCCTCCGCGTGCGCCCGGGACACGAGCTCGCCCCGCGCATACGGGACCAGCACGTCGATCACCGTTTCCGCGCGCGGCAGCCGCTCGGCCAGCACCTCGGCCAGGTCGGCCACGCCCGAACCGGTGCGCGCCGAGATCTGCACCGAACCGGCCAGCGCGTGCCGCAGCCGGGCCAGGGTGACCGCGTCGGCCGCGTCGGCCTTGTTGATCACCAGCAGTTCCGGCGGGAGCGGCTCCTTGCGGCTGCGGGTGATCTCGGCGAGCACCTCGCGCACCGCGTTGACCTGGTCCTCCGGTGCCGGGTCGGAGCCGTCCACGACGTGCAGCAGCAGGTCGGCGTCGGCCGCCTCCTCCAGCGTCGAGCGGAACGCGTCCACCAGCTGGTGCGGCAGGTGCCGCACGAACCCGACGGTGTCGGTGAGGGTGAACGTGCGCCCGTCGGCCGTCTGCGCCCGGCGCGTGGTCGGGTCGAGGGTGGCGAACAGCGCGTCCTCCACCAGCACCCCGGCCCCGGTCAGGGCGTTGAGCAGGCTCGACTTGCCGGCGTTGGTGTAGCCGACGATCGCCACGCTCGGCACCTCGTTGGCCACGCGCTTGCCGCGCTTGGTCTCGCGGATGGTGTCCATCGCGGCGATCTCCCGGCGCAGCTTCGCCACGCGCTTGCTGATCCGCCGCCGGTCCGTCTCCAGCTTCGTTTCACCAGGTCCGCGCAGGCCCACGCCGCCGTTCGCGCCGCCCGCGCGGCCACCGGCCTGCCGGGACAGCGCCGAACCCCACCCGCGAAGCCGCGGGACGAGGTACTGCAGCTGGGCCAGCTCGACCTGCGCCTTGCCCTCCTTGGACCGGGCGTGCTGGGCGAAGATGTCGAGGATCAGGGCGGTCCGGTCGATCACCTTGACCTTGACCTTCTCCTCCAGCTGGCGCAGCTGGCCGGGCGAAAGCTCGCCGTCGCAGATCACCGTGTCGGCGCCGGTCGCCACGACGATGTCGCGGAGCTCGCGCACCTTGCCGGAGCCGACGTACGTCGCCGGGTCGGGCTTCTGCCGCCGCTGGACGATGCCTTCGAGCACTTCCGAGCCCGCCGTCTCGGCCAGTCGCGCCAGTTCGGCCAGCGACGCCTCGGACTGCTGGGCGGTGCCTTCAGTCCACACGCCGACCAGCACAACGCGCTCCAGCCGAAGCTGCCGGTACTCGACCTCGGTGATGTCCTCGAGCTCGGTGGACAGGCCCGCGACCCGGCGCAGTGACGCGCGGTCCTCGAGCTCCATCTCCCCGACCGAGGGGTCGTAGGGGTCGTTGTCGTCGTAAAAGTCTTCGTGTGTCTGTTCTGTCATCGTGCCTCCATGGTCCCACGTTTCGGCGCGGGAACCGAACGGATTACCTGCTGGGATAAACCGAGACGTACACGGCGGTGCGTTCCGAGCCCGGATCGCGGGGCCTGGCCTTGAATTCTTCGAGCAGCCCGTCGAGCCGCCGCTTGAACTCCGCGACGTCCCGCGCGCCCACCTGGACCACGAGCCGGGTCGTCTCCGTCTCCGCCAGGTCGGCCTCCGCCATTTCGGCCAGATAGGCCTCGAACATCGCCTCGTTGACCACGACGGGGTCCGCGTCGCTGTGGTCCAGCTGCCAGGAAAGCCCGGTGGACAGGTACGGGATCTCCTTCGCCCCGCGCGCGCCGCGCCGCGGCTCCTGCGCGACGAGAAAACCGGTGTCGACCAGGCGCCGCACGTGGTGCAGCGTGGTCGCCGGGTCGCGGCCGAGCCGCTCCGCCAGTTCCTTGTTCGTCATCGCTTCAAAGGTGGTCAACCGGATGATGCGCAGCCGTATTCCGGACGCGAGCGCGGCTGCCTCGGCTTCGGTGGAGGGACGTCGGTTGAGCGGCATCCGAGCAGCTTAAACAAAGTGATTGACTCTTTCCAATCACTCCGCGACACTCGATCGAGTGCGTCGAGACTCGTTGTTCTTCCACGCCGACTTCCGCAGGCTGTGGGCCGGGGACACGGCGAGCCAGCTGGGGATGTTCGTCGGCCTCACCGCCATCCCGCTGCTCGCCGCGGTCACGCTGGCCGCCACCCCGTTCGAGATGGGCCTGCTGACCATGGCCGAAACGCTCGGCTTCCTGGTTCTCGGCCTGCCCGCGGGCGTGTGGGTGGACCGGATGCGCAAACGGCCGCTCATGCTCGCCGCCGACCTGATCCGCGGGATCCTGCTGCTCAGCATCCCGTTCGCGTGGTGGGCCGGCGTGCTCACCATGGCGCAGGTGCTGGTGGTCGTGCTGCTCGTCGGGTTCGCGACGGTGTTCTTCGACGTCTCCTACCAGGCGTATCTGCCCGCGCTGGTCGGCCGCGAAAAGCTGCTGGAAGGCAACGCGAAACTGCAGGGCGTGCAGTCGTCCGCGCAGATCGCCGGGCCGAGCCTCGCCGGCGTGCTCGTGCAATTCGTCGGCGCCGCGAGCACGGTCCTGGTCACCGGGATCGGCTACCTCACGTCCGCGCTGTGCCTGTGGCGCATCCGCACTGTCGAAACCCGCCCGGAACGCGGCGAACACGACCGCCTGGTGCCGCAGATGCTCGAAGGCCTGCGGTTCGTCGTCGCCGACCGGCCGCTGCGCGCGATCGTCGCCTGCACCGCCACGTCGAACTTCTTCGGCGGAGTGGTGCAGGCCGTCCAGGTGCTGTTCCTGACCCGCACGGCCGGGCTGAAACCGGCCGAGGTCGGCGGACTGCTCGCGGTGAGCGGCATCGGCGGCATCGCGGCCGCGCTCTGCGCCGGGCCGATCATCCGGAAGATCGGCCAGGCCCGGTCGATCTGGCTGGTCCCGGCGCTGTTCTGGCCGGGCGAGGTGCTGGTCCTGGCCGCCGCGCCGGACTGGCGGATCGCGCTCGCCGGGCTGGGGATGGCGTCGTTCGGCTTCGGCGTGATCCTCTACAACATCGCGCAGGTCTCCTACCGCCAGGCGATCACGCCGGACCGGCTGCTCGGCCGGATGAACGCGAGCGTCCGGTTCGTCGTCTGGGGAGCGCTGCCGCTCGGCGGGCTGCTGGGCGGCGGGCTCGGCGAATGGCTCGGGCTCACCGGCGCGCTGTGGATCGGGACCGCCGGGCCGGTCGCGGGCGCGCTCTGGGTGATCTGCTCGCCGCTGCGGCGCATGCGGGACCTGCCGACGGGCGGGGAAATGGCTGTACCCGCCCCGTAAAGTGCGGGCATGAACGAGAAGATCCCGCACAAAGTCGGCGTCGACGGCCTTGCCGCCAAATGGGTACCGGTGTGGGAACGCGAAGGCGTATACCGGTTCGACCGCACGCGCCCGGACGTCTACTCGATCGACACGCCGCCGCTGACCGCGAGCGGTTCGCTGCACATCGGGCACGTCTTCTCCTACACCCACACCGACGTTCTCGCGCGCTACCAACGGATGCGCGGCCGTTCGGTCTTCTACCCGGTCGGGTGGGACGACAACGGCCTGCCCACCGAACGCCGCGTGCAGAACCATTTCGGCGTGCGCTGCGAGCCGTCGCTGCCTTACGACCCGTCGTTCTCCCCGCCGGAAAAGCCCGGCAAGAACGCGATTCCGGTGTCGCGGCGCAATTTCGTGGAGCTGTGTCTCCAACTGACCGAAACCGACGAGAAGGTGTTCGAGGAGGTCTGGCGAAGCATCGGGCTTTCGGTGGACTGGACGCTGGCCTACCAGACGATCGACCCGGCGACCACGGAGATCTCGCAGCGCGCGTTCCTGCGCAACCTCGCGCGCGGCGAGGCGTACCAATCCGAAGCCCCGACGCTGTGGGACGTCACCTTCCGCACCGCTGTCGCCCAGGCGGAACTGGAAGACCGCGAACGGCCGGGCGCGTATCACGATCTCGTGTTCACCGCGGATACCGGCGAGGTGCTGATCTCGACGACGCGGCCCGAGCTGCTGCCCGCGTGCGTCGCGCTCGTCGCGCATCCGGATGACGAGCGGTACCAAGGCCTTCTCGGGAAAACCGTGCGCACGCCGGTGTTCGGTGTCGAGGTGCCGGTGCACGCGCACCATCTCGCGGATCCGGAAAAGGGCACCGGCATCGCGATGGTGTGCACCTTCGGCGACACCACGGACGTCACCTGGTGGCGCGCGCTGCAGCTCGAAACGCGTCCGGTGCTGGGCCGCGACGGCCGGTTCCGCGCCGAGCCGCCGCACGGCGTTCCAGCCGACAAATACGAGCCCCTGGCGGGCAAGACTGTCCACACTGGACGCCAGATCGTCGTGGACCTCCTGAGTGAAGCGGGCGCGCTGCGCGGCGAGCCGAGGCCGATCACGCATCCGGTGAAGTTCTACGAAAAGGGCGACAAGCCACTGGAAATCGTCACCAGCCGCCAGTGGTATCTCCGCAACGGCGGCCGCGACGACGCTCTGCGCGCGAAGCTTCTGGAGCGCGGCGAGGAGCTGAACTGGGTCCCGCCGCACATGGAGGTCCGCTACCGCAGCTGGGTCGAGGGCCTGACCAGCGACTGGCTGGTCAGCCGCCAGCGGTTCTTCGGCGTGCCGATCCCGGTCTGGTACCCGCTGGACGCCGACGGCGAGCCGGACCACGACGCGGTGCTCACCCCCGACGACACGAGCCTGCCGGTGGACCCGAGCACCGACGTCCCGCCGGGCTACACCGAGGAGCAGCGCGGCGTGCCGGGCGGGTTCGTCGCGGAGACGGACGTGATGGACACCTGGGCGACGTCGTCGCTGACGCCGCAGATCGCCGGCCGCTGGAGCCTCGACGACGACCTGTTCCGCCGCGTGTTCCCGTTCTCGCTGCGGCCGCAAGCGCACGAGATCATCCGCACCTGGCTGTTCTCCACCGCGGTGCGCGCCGAGCTGGAGGAAGGCGTGCTGCCGTGGCGGGACGCGGTGATCTCCGGCTGGGTGCTGGACCCGGACCGCAAGAAGATGTCGAAGTCGGTCGGCAACGTCGTCACCCCGGCTGATCTGCTGGAACGGCACGGTTCCGACGCGGTGCGCTACTGGGCGGCGAGCGCTCGCCCGGGTGTGGACACGGCGGTCGACGAAGGCCAGATGAAGGTCGGGCGGCGGCTGGCGACGAAGCTGTTGAACGTGAGCAAGTTCGTGCTCGGCCTCGGGACGCCTGCGGCCGAGTCGGTCGCGACGGAGCCGCTGGACCGGTCCGTGCTCGCCGCGCTGGCGAAGGTGATCGAGGAAGCGACAGCCGCTTTCGAGGCGCTCGACCAGGCGCGTGCGTTGCAGGTGACGGAGACGTTCTTCTGGACGTTCTGCGACGACTACGTGGAGCTGGTGAAGGGCCGCGCGTACGGCGACCTCGGCGCGGCGGCAGCGGAATCGGCACAGGTGGCGTTGCGGACCGTGCTGTCGGCGTTGGTGCGGATGTTCGCGCCGGTGCTGCCGTTCTCCGCCGAGGAGATCTGGTCGTGGTGGCAGGAAGGTTCGGTGCACCAAGCGTCCTGGCCGACCGCGCCTGACGTCGACGGCGACGTCGCCTTGCTGCCGCTCGCCGGTTCCGTGATCGCAGCCGTGCGCCGGGCCAAGACCGACGCAAAGGTGTCGATGCGGACCGCCGTCGAGACGCTGTCGGTCACCGCGCCGGCGGACGTGCTCGAAGGCTTCGCCGGAATCGCCGAGGACGTGCGGATCGCCGGCGCGGTGAACACCGTGACCACCCGGGAAGGCGAGCTCTCGGTGGCGGTGACGATCAGCTGATCAAGCGCCCGCGGCGAGCCACCAGGCTTCGTCCAGCTCGCCGCGGGCCACGATCTCGGCCGGTCCGGTCAGCGTGGACTCGCCGCGCCCGATCGTGACCGACACCTGCCCGCCCGGGATGTCCACTGTGGACTCGCCGGTGTCTTTGCCCGCGAGGTGCAGCGAGGCGGCCACCGCGGCGACGGTGCCGGTGCCGCAGGCGCGGGTTTCCCCCACGCCGCGCTCGTGCACGCGCATCCGCAGCGCGCCCTCGCCGAGCACGTTGACGAACTCCAGGTTGACCCCGGCCGGGAAGACGTCGTGGTCGAAATCGGGCTGGTCCCGCAGGTCGAGGCCGGCGATGTCGGTGTCGGTGACCGACACCAGGTGCGGGTTGCCGACGTTCACCGCGACCCCGGAGAACGGCTGCCCGGCCACCACGGTGACCGACGTGCCGGTGATCGCCGCCGGGCCCATCTGGACCGTGACCGAACGGTCCGGGTGCACGACGACCGGCCGGTCGCCCGCGCGGGTGCCGATGACGAACTCGCCGCCCTCGGCCAGCCCGGCGTCGACCAGGTAGCGCGCGAAAACGCGGGTGCCGTTGCCGCACATCTCGGCGATCGAGCCGTCGGCGTTGCGGTAGTCCATGAACCACTCGCCGGCCGACTCTTCGCCGATCGCCTTCGCGCGCACGACACGCAGCACGCCGTCCGCGCCGATGCCCCGCTGCCGATCGCACAGCGCCGCCACTCGCTCCGCGGTGAGGTCGAGGCGGCCGGCCGCGTCAGGCAGCAGCACAAAGTCGTTCTGCGTGCCGTGGCCCTTGAGGAATTCGATGCCGCCCATGTCTCCAGGCTACTGGTCGAGCACGGCGAGGACCCGCGCGGCCAGGTCCGCCGATCCGCCGTCGAACCACTGGATCCGCTTGTCCCGCCGGAACCACGAACGCTGCCGCCGCACGAACCGGCGAGTGGCCTGCGCAGTCGCCGCCGCGGCTGCCGCGAAGTCGCTTTCGCCGTCCAGTTCGGCCAGCACCTGCTGGTAGCCGAGCGCTCGCGAAGCGGTCTTCCCGTCCCGCAAACCACGGCCGAGCAACGCGCGCACCTCGTCCACGAGACCGCCCTCGAACATCCGCTCCACCCGCAGGTCGACGCGCTCGTCCAGTTCGGCGACCTCGCGATCGACCCCGATCAGCACGGTGTCCCAGCGCGCCGGGCCCGGCTTCGGCAGATTCGCGGAGAACGGCTCGCCGGTGATCTCGATGACCTCCAGCGCGCGCACGATGCGGCGGGTGTTCGTCGGCAGGATCGCCGCCGCGGCGACCGGGTCGCGCTCCCCCAGCCGGGTGTAGAGCGCGGCGGTGCCGAATTCGACGGCCTCCTCGTCGAGCCGCGCGCGCACCGCGGGGTCGGTGCCGGGGAAACGGAGGTCGTCCAGGACCGCTTGCACGTACAGTCCCGAGCCGCCGGTCAGCACCGGAACCCGGCCCGTTCCGAGAATCCGCTCGATCGTGCTGCGAGCGTCACGCTGATAGGCGGCGACCGACGCGGTCTCGGTCACGTCGAGTACGTCCAGCAGGTGGTGCGGGACCCCTCGCCGCTCGTCCATGGTCGCTTTGGCGGTGCCGATGTCCATGCCCCGGTAGAGCTGGAGCGCGTCGGCGTTCACCACCTCGCCGTCCAGGGCCAGCGCCAGCTCGACGGCCAGCGCCGTCTTCCCGGTGGCGGTGGGGCCGACGACGGCCACCGGACGGGGCCGTTGAGCAGGGCTGATCACGCCGGGAAACGCTACCCGGCCGGGGCGGGACGCGGGCACGGAGCGTCAAGGAGAAGTAGGATCAACGCTTTCAGGCGGCTCATCCAGTACCACGGCGCGCGCTGAGCTGCTTGAATGCCGCTGGGGCCCCATGCCCCCGGCAGAGCACGACAACAGCGTAACCCGGCCCCGCTCACGCGGCGGGGCGCCCGCAGCCGCGGGCGTACAGGCGATAAGGAGCCTGCGATGGCCCAGGAGAACACGTCCCCCGGCACCCCGGCACCGCACCCGGTGCCGCACGCGCACGGCGCCGGCCATGCCGCGCCTCCGGTGCCGCCCGCCGAGCCCGCCCCCGCCACCTGGGGCCGGGTCGACGGGGAAGGCACCGTTTACGTCTTCACCGCCGACGGCGAACGCGAGGTCGGGGTCTGGCAGGCCGGTACGCCCGAGGAAGGCCTGCTGCACTACGCACGCCGCTTCGACGACGTGCGCACCGAGGTCGAACTGCTCGAAACGCGGCTGAACTCCGGGGCGGGAGACCCGAAGCACGCGCTCTCGAGCGCCACCCAGATCCGCGACGGGCTCGGCGAGGCGGCCGTGGTCGGCGACCTCAAGGCGCTCGCCGCGCGGCTCGAGTTCGTGATCGGGCTGGCCGAGAAGGCCCTGGTCAACGTCAAGCACGAGCGCGAGGAAGCCCGGGCCGCGGCGGTCGCGCGCAAGCAGACGCTGGCCGACGAGGCGGAGAAGATCGCCGCCGATTCCACGCAGTGGAAGGCCGCGGGCGACCGGCTGCGCGCGATCCTCGACGAGTGGAAGACGGTCAAGGGCGTCGACCGCAAGACCGACGACGAGCTGTGGAAGCGGTTCTCGAAGGCGCGCGAGGCGTTCAACCGCCGCCGCGGCTCGCACTTCGCCGAACTGGACAAGCAGCGGGCGAGCGCGAAGCAGCGCAAGGAAGAGCTGATCGCCGAGGCCGAGTCGATCGCCGATTCGGACGACTGGGGCGCCACCGCGGGCCGGTACAAGGACCTGATGGCCGAGTGGAAGGCCGCCGGGCGCGCGCCGAAGGACAGCGACGAAGCGCTGTGGCAGCGGTTCCGCGCGGCGCAGGACGCGTTCTTCGCCCGCCGTTCGGCGGTGTTCTCCGAGCGCGACGCGGAGTTCGCCGGCAACGCCCAGCGCAAGGAAGAACTGCTGGTCGAGGCCGAGAAGATCGACGTGGCGGCCAACCTCGAAGCGGCCAAGTCGGCGCTGCGCCGGATCCAGGAGCAGTGGGACGAGATCGGCAAGGTCCCCCGCGAACGCATCCGCGAGCTGGACGGTCGGCTCAAGGCGGTGCAGGACGCGGTGAAGTCGGCCGAGGACAGCCGCTGGCGCCGCACGGACCCGGAGGCGCAGGCGCGTGCCGCGCAGTTCCGGGAGCGGGTCGAGCAGTTCGAATCGCAGGCCGCGAAGGCCAGGGCCGCCGGGGACGAGCGGCGGGCGAAGAAGGCCGACGAGCAGGCCGCCCAGTGGCGGGAATGGATGGAGGCCGCGGAAGCCGCGGTCGCCGATCGCTGATCTGAATGCGAAAGGGCCGGTACCGCTGGGTACCGGCCCTTTCGCTGCCAGCCAAAGTCCGTGAGGGGAACCCTGAGGGACTCAGAGTCCGTGAGGGTTCCCCTCACGGACCTTTGCCGAAAGCGCTCAGGTGCGCGAGAAAGCGGTCCGCATCCAGAGCGTCGCCAGGATGATCGTCGCGATCCACGCCACGATCATCCCGATTCCCGGACCGTCGCCGGCCGCTCCGCTGGCGTGCGCGGACTGCTGCGACCAGATCGCCAGCAGGCCGTCGACCGAGGCGAACCAGCCGCCCGCGGCGCAGCACCACGCGACCCACCATCGGCGCGACACCAGCGCGACCGCGCCGATGAACACGCCGACGCCGGTGGACGTGACGGCAAACAGCTGCGGCACCCCGCCCGCCTCGCCGGCCAGCGTCTCCCAGCCCGCGCGGCCCTGTGCCCAAGGCAGGATCTGGGCCACCAGCAGCACGAACATCAGCACCGAGATGGTGAAGCCGCGCCTGCCCAGCTCGACCGTCCGCGACGCGCGGCGGCCCGCGTCGTCGATCTCGTCGCTCAGCCGCTGATCGACCTCGGCCGGCGTTCCCGGTTCGCTCATCCCGCACACCCACTCACCGGGGCAGGCTGCGCCGCCGGGGCTCCGAAGCCCGGCAGTCCCAGGGTGACCCCGCTCGTCTTGGGCCGAAGACCGGCTTCGGCGTTGTCGCCCGCCCGCGTGCGGCGATGCGTCAGAAGGTCGCCGTCGGCGACCAGGTGGTGCGGCGCTCCGTAGCTGATCACCGTCTCCACGACGTCGCCCGGCCGGACCGAACGGTCGACGGCCGAACCGGAGGGCGTGAAGTGCACCAGCCGGCCGTCGCGGGCGCGCCCGCTCATCCGGTGCGTCTCGGCGTCCTTGCGGCCCTCGCCCGCGGCGACCAGCAGCTCGACCCGGCGGCCGACCAGCTTGCGGTTCTCTTCCCAGGAGATCTCGTTCTGCAGTTCGACCAGCCGGTCGTAGCGCTCCTGCACGACCTCCTTCGGCAGCTGCTCCGCCATCTCGGCGGCGGGCGTGCCGGGGCGCTTCGAGTACTGGAAGGTGAACGCGCTGGAGAACCGCGCGGCGCGCACGACGTCGAGCGTCGCCTGGAAGTCTTCCTCGGTCTCGCCGGGGAAGCCGACGATGATGTCGGTGGTGATGGCGGCGTCCGGCATCTTGGCGCGCACCTCGTCGAGGATGTTCAGGAACCGCGTCGACCGGTAGGAGCGGCGCATCTCGCGCAGCACCCGGTCCGAACCGGACTGCAGCGGCATGTGCAGCTGGTGGCAGACGTTCGGCGTCTCGGCCATCGCGTCGATGACGTCAGAGGTGAACGCGGCCGGATGCGGCGAGGTGAACCGCACGCGCTCCAGCCCGTCGATCCCGCCGGTGGCGCGCAGCAGCTTGCCGAACGCGAGCCGGTCGCCGAACTCGACGCCGTAGGAGTTCACGTTCTGGCCCAGCAGGGTCACCTCGAGCACGCCCTCGGCGACCAGCGCCTCGACCTCGGCGAGGATCTCGCCGGGACGCCGGTCGCGCTCCTTGCCGCGCAGCGACGGCACGATGCAGAACGTGCAGGTGTTGTTGCAGCCGACCGAAACCGACACCCAGCTCGCGTAGGACGATTCGCGGCGCGCGGGCAGCGTGGACGGGAACGTCTCGAGCGATTCGAGGATTTCGACCTCGGCCTCGGCGTTGTGCCGCGCGCGCTCCAGCAGCGTCGGCAGCGAACCGATGTTGTGCGTCCCGAAGACGACGTCGACCCACGGCGCGCGCTTGACGATGTCGCCGCGGTCCTTCTGCGCGAGACAGCCGCCGACGGCGATCTGCATGTCCGGATTGGCGACCTTGTCCGGGCGGAGGTGCCCGAGGGTGCCGTAGAGCTTGTTGTCCGCGTTCTCCCGCACGGCGCAGGTGTTGAACACGACCAGATCCGGCTTCGACGGCCCCGCGGCGGGGACGTAGCCGGCTTCCTCGAGCTGCCCGGCGAGCCGTTCGGAGTCGTGCACGTTCATCTGGCAGCCGAACGTGCGGATCTGGTACGTTTTCGCGTTCATCGCACTCCAGCCTAAACCCCGGAGCCCGCGCCGGACCCGGCACCCGCCTCCCGGACGTTATGCGGCCTGGCTCACCAGGCATTCCGCTAATCGGGAAATGTGCCGTTGACCGGGAACGGAAATGCACCGAACCGGCCACCGCCGAACAATACCGCCGGAATTTCTCCTATTGTTTTCCGCGCGCTCCCGAAGATAAGATCATCGCCATTGTTTCCGAATCGGACCGCCGCCGCTCTGGAGGAAAAGTGCGCAAGGTTTTCGCCTGCTCCGCGGCTGCTGCCGCGAGCGCCCTCGCCGTCGCGGCATTGGCGGCCGCCCCGGTCACCGCGGCCCCGGCTCCCCGCTCGGTCACCTGGTCCGCCGACCCGGCCGACGGGGCCAAGGCGTTCAACTCAATCCAGTGCGCCGACGGCCACTTCAAGACCGCGGACTCCGCGAAGGGCAAAGTGTTCGTCGCCGAGCAGCTCGCGAAGGAGGAACGCTGCGAGGCGGTCGGCCCGGATCTCGAAGCGGGCAAGACCTTCTACCTCGGCTGGTCGTCGAAGTACCGCATCACGGACGCCACCAGCCGCTACGTGTTCCAGCTGAAATGCAGCCCGAGCACCGGCACCGCGAACCATCCGATCGTCCTCAAGATCTCCGGCGGCAAGCTCCAGCTGGAGGAATGGACCGTCGACCACACGAGCGTCAAGCTCTGGGAAGCGCCGGTCTCGAACGACCAGTGGCACGACATCGCCTTCCGGATTTCGACCGACCGCACCAAGGGCACCATCCAGTTCTGGTTCGACGGCAAGCAGCAGACGTTCTCCGACGGGTCGACCACTTACACCGGCACCACGATCGACGGGGACCGCAACTATCTGAAGTGGGGCGTCTACCACGAGGCCGACCAAACGGCGACGCAATGGTTCAGCAAGATCCGGATGGGCACGAGCCTGACCGACGTCACCGGCTGACCTCTGGCACCATCGCCCCATGCGATGGAGGCTGACGCTGGCGCTGGCAGTGCTCACGGTGCTGCTGAGCGGGTGCGGGCCGAGCTTCGCGAACCTGCACCTGCGCGTCGCGGCCGGGTCGGTGGGCGGCGTCTACCACGACCTCGCCGGGCCGCTGGCGTCGTCGTGGGCGGGCGAACTCGGCATCGAGACGCCCGAGGTGCTCGCCACCCAGGGGTCGCGCGACAACCTCAACCGAGTGCTTTCCGGGGGCGCGGACGTCGCGTTCGTCGCCGCGGACCTGGCCGCGGACGCGGCGGCCGCGCACCCCGGCAAGCTCGCCGCGCTGGCCCGCATCCACGACGACTACCTGCACATCGTCGTCCGCAAGGATTCGCCCTACACCTCGGTGTCGATGCTGCGCGGCCGCCACATCGCGGTGGGCTCGCCGGAGTCGGGCGTGGAGTACATCGCCGACCGGGTGCTGGGGGTCGCCGGGCTGAAAGGCGCGGTCGCGGTCGACCAGCTGAGCCTGGACGATTCGCTCGCCGCGCTGGCCGACCGCAAAATCGACGCGATGTTCTGGTCCGGCGGGCTGCCGACGCCGCTCATCACCGAGTACAACCGCAAGATCGGCCTGCGGCTGCTCGACATGTCCTCGCTGATGCCGGGCATGCAGCGGTTCAGCCCGGTGTACGGCACCGCGACCATCCCCGGCAGCACCTACGACCAGGGCGGGCCGGTCACGACGCTGGTGGTGCCGAACTTCCTGGTCGTGCCCACCTCGATGTCCGCCGACGTCGCCGAAGCGCTCACGAAGGGCCTGTACGACGCCCGCCCGGCGCTCGCGGCGGTCAACCGGGCGGCGCTGTCGATCGACGTGCACCCGGGGATCGAGACGGGGCCGCTGCCGCTGCATCACGGGGCGTTGGCGTATTACCGCGCGGAGAAGGTCTAGCCCGCGACCGGAAAGTCCATCGCGATCCGCAACCCGCCGCCCTCGGGCAGGGACAACTGGATCTCGCCGTCGGAATGCCGGACGATCTCGGTCACGATCGCCAGCCCGAGCCCCGACCCCGGCACGTTCTGATGCGCCGTGCTCCGCCAGAACCGGTCGGCAGCCCGCTCCAGCTCGTCCTCTCGCAGGCCAGGACCGTGGTCGCGGACCGAAACCGTCACCCGGTCCTGCGCGACGCTCGCGGCCACCTCCACCGAGGTGCCGGAAGGGCTGAACTTGAGCGCGTTGTCCAGCAAAGCGTCGAGCACGACCTCCAGCCCGCGCGGCGGCACGAGCACCCGCGCGCCGTTGACGTCCACCGCACTCTCCAGCGCGACCTCGCGAGCCGCGCCGACCACTGACCAGTCCGCGACCCGGTCGGCGATCACCTCGGCGAGGTCTTCGGAAACCAGCTCGCCGCCCGCCGATTCGGCACGGGCCATCGACAGCAACTCGTCGAGGATCTGGTTCAGCCGCTTGGCGTCCACCTGCGCCGCTTCGAGGTCGGCGGCCGCGGTTTCGTCGGTCACCTGACCGTCGAGATTGCCCAGCCGGATCTTCAGCGCCGTCAACGGATTGCGCAGCTGATGCGAAGCGTCGGCGACGAACGCGCGTTGTGCGGCCAGCGCCTCCGACACGCTCGCCGCCATCCGATCGAACGACCGGCCCAGCTGCCGCAGCTCCGGCGGGCCGCCGCTCTCCCCCACCGGCTCCGCCTCCCGGCCGCTGACCACGGACGCGACCAGCGCGCCCGTCGCCTCGTCCAGCCGCCGGACCGGGCGCAGCGTCCAGCGCACCACCGGCAGCGCGACGAGCAGCGCGAGCCCGAACGCGACCAGCGCGCACGCGGCCAGCAGCAACCACTGCCACAGCAACTGGGTGCGAACGTGATCGGTCGCGGACTCCGTCACGACCGCGCCGCGCACCTCGCCGTCGATGAGGATCGGCTCGGCCAGCACCAGCGGTTTGCTCGCCCACGGCATCAGCAACGGCCCGGCTTCGGGCGGGCGGGCGGCGAGCGCCTCGTTCACCGGCACCCGGATCGCGGCCCGGTCGACGCGCCGCGCGTCGGTGCCGCCGGGCGAGCTCAGCACCGGGTCGCCGTCCTGGTTCACGACGACCACTTTCACGCCGTACACCTCGGTGTAGCGGCGCAGTTCGGGTTCCAGCCGGCCGAGCTGGTTGTCGAGCAGCGGGCGCTGGGCCAGCGACGCGAACCGCGAGGTGTCGGTGAGCCGGTCGAGGAACAGCTTCTGCTGGAGGCTGCTCGCGATGCTCAGCGCGAGCGGGATGCCGAGCCCGAACACGAGCAGCGCGACGAGCGTGACGACGATGCCCTGCAGCCGGACGCGCACCGGTCAGTCCCGTCCGCTGCCCAGCCGGTAGCCGACGCCGCGCACCGTTTCGATCAGCGCCGGACGGCCGAGTTTCGTGCGCAGGGTGGCGACGTGCACGTCCAGCGACCGGCTCTCGGCCGCGCCGCGATGTCCCCACACCTCGTTCAGCACCTGCTCGCGCGAACACACCGCGCCGCCCGCCGCCGCGACCAGCGCGAGCACCTGGAACTCCTTGCGGGACAACGCGATCGGCTCGCCGTCGACCAGCACCTCGTGCCGGGAGAGGTCGATCCGGACGTCGCCGACCTCGACCACCGGCACCGTCGGCGCGGTCTTTTCGGTGCGCCGCCTGCGCACCGCTTCGACACGCGCGAGCAGTTCCTCCACGTCGTACGGCTTGACCAGGTAGTCGTCGGCGCCGGCGCGCAGGCCGTGCACCCGGTCGTTCACCTCGCCGCGCGCGGACACCACGATCACCGCGACGTCGCTCACCGCCCGGATCTGGCGACAGAGCACCACGCCGTCTACGTCGGGAAGGCCCAGGTCGAGAAGGATCACGTCGACGTCGTGGACCCGGTCGAGCACTCCGGCGCCGGACGGCAGCCGCTGCATGGTGAGGCCCCGGCGGACCAGCGCGGGAACGAGCGCGCCCGCGACCCGGTCGTCGTCTTCCACCAGCAGCACGCGCACGCTTCAGCCTCCCCGGTGATCCCGACCACGGTATCCGGACTTTAGGGCGCCACGCCCCGCGGACACGGTGCGTGGCGGCCGCCACAGTCCCGACTAGGCTGAAAGCCGCCACGACGGCCGCATCCGATACGTAGTTGAAACCCTAAGTATTGCTCAAGCCGTCTTTACAAGAGATGTCCCGGTAGTAGGTTTCCGCAAGCGTTGCGGAACCCCGGTTCCGCGGACGCCGACGACCAACGGAGCTCTGGAGGCCACGATGACCACCGAGGTGGCGACGCCGATGATCAAGGCGGCCGCCGTGAACAAGTACTTCGGCGAGCTGCACGTGCTGCGCGAGATCACCCTCGAGGTGCCGCGCGGCCAGGTCGTCGTCGTGCTCGGGCCCTCCGGGTCGGGCAAGTCGACGCTGTGCCGCGCGATCAACCGGCTCGAGCCGATCAACTCCGGCGAGATCGCCGTCGACGGCGTGCCGCTGCCCGCCGAGGGCAAGGCGCTCGCCGCGCTGCGCGCCGACGTCGGCATGGTCTTCCAGCAGTTCAACCTCTTCGCGCACAAGACGATCCTCGAGAACGTCATGCTCGCGCCGGTCAAGGTGCGCAAGACGGCGCAGGCCGAGGCGCGCAAGACCGCGATGGAACTGCTCGAGCGCGTCGGCATCGCGAACCAGGCCGACAAGTACCCGGCCCAGCTGTCCGGCGGCCAGCAGCAGCGCGTGGCGATCGCCCGCGCGCTCGCGATGAAGCCCAAGGTGATGCTGTTCGACGAGCCGACCTCGGCGCTGGACCCGGAAATGGTCCAGGAGGTGCTGGACGTGATGACCGGGCTGGCGAAGGACGGCATGACCATGCTCGTGGTCACGCACGAGATGGGCTTCGCCCGGCGCGCCGCCGACCGCGTCCTGTTCATGGCCGACGGCGAGATCGTCGAGGACACGACGCCGGAGGAGTTCTTCACCAAGCCGAAGTCCGACCGCGCGAAGGACTTCCTCGGCAAGATCCTGACCCACTGACCCGTTCGGGGGAATCCCCCGGCGCCCCGCGGCCGAGGTGGCTGTAATCGGCCGTGTCCAGCGGTGCCGCCCCGACCGGCACCGACGTTCCCGGACAGATGTTTCCCGGACAGATATTGGAGAGACTGACATGAGGATCCGCACCCTCGCGGCCGCTCTGCTCGCCGGCGGGCTGCTGCTCACGGCCTGCGGCAAGGAAGGCACCCCGGCCGGTTCCGGCGGCGACGCCAACACCAACGCCGCGGCCCTGCCGACCTACGAAGTGGCGAAGGACGTCAAACTCGACGGCTCGCCGGTGTTCACGAAGATCAAGTCCGCGGGCACGATCACCATCGGCGTCAAGGACGACCAGCCCGAGCTGGGCCAGAAGGACCCGAAGACCGGCAAGTTCCAGGGCTTCGACATCGAGATCGCCCGGATGGTCGCGGCGGGCCTCGGCTTCAGCGAGGACAAGATCAAGTACACGACGGTCGACTCCGCCGCCCGCGAACAGGCCATCTCCAACGGCCAGGTCGACCTCTACGTCGGCACCTACACCATCAGCGACAAGCGCAAGAAGCTCGTGTCGTTCGGCGGCCCGTACTTCCAGGCCGGGCAGGACCTGCTGGTGCGCAAGGACGACACCTCGATCACCGGCCCGGAGACGCTGAAGGGCAAGAAGGTCTGCTCGGTCACCGGGTCGACCCCGATCCAGCGCGTGCGCGAGCAGAAGCTGACCGACCAGATCGTCGAGTTCCAGAAGTACTCGCAGTGCGTGGAGAAGCTGCAGACGAAGGACGTCGACGCGGTCACCACCGACGACGCGATCCTCAAGGGCTACGCGGCGCAGGACCCGGACAGCTTCAAGGTCGTCGGCAAGCCGTTCTCGAGGGAGCCCTACGGCATCGGCCTGAACAAGGACGACAAGGTGCTGCGCGACAAGATCGACGACCTGCTGCAGGCCGCCGAGACCAACGGCACCTGGAAGAAGATCTACGACGCGACCCTCGGCAAGTCCGGCGCGCCCGCGACGCCGCCGGCCATCGAGCGGTACTGACCTGATCCGGCGGGGGGGGGGGGGGGGGTTGGGCCCCCCCCCCCCCCCCCCCCCCCAAACGCCCACCCCGCCGGGGGCGGGGGCCAGAGCCGGCAGGACCAGAAAAAAAAACGAGAGAGGAGCGGAGTACGAGGAAACCAAAG
>NZ_JBHZAG010000031.1:0-91939 GCF_042754125.1 Amycolatopsis sp. NPDC059235 | reverse complement strand
ACCCTGAGGGAATCAGAGTCCCTCAGGGTTCCCCTCACGGACGGTCTAGCAGCGTGGCTAGTGCGGCGGGGGCGGCTGCGGCACCGCTGAGCGGATGCCAGCGGGCGCCTGATTCTCGGGCGAAGCGTTCGGCTTCCTCGCAGTCTTCGGCTGGGGCCAGGATCAATAGTTCTTCGCAGGCGCGGGCGGCGAGCAACGGGTCCTCGTCATCTGTTGCTCGGCAATCCGAGAGCAAGAGAATCGTTTTTCTGGCTGCTCGTGAGGAAGTTAGTTGTTCATTCGCTTTCCGCAAAGCCGCCGCCAGGGCTGTTACTCCGTGGCCTCGCAGCGACAGGACCGAATCCACTACCGACGCTTTCGAGCGGGAAGAGCGTAGCGGGCGGATTACTTCTGCGGTTCGGGCGAAGGAAACCACTGCATGTTCCGCTGGTGCTCGCCAGGAACATGCCGCCGCGGTGAGGGCAGCGGCGGCCAGGCGGGCTCCGGTCATGGAGCCGCTGGTGTCGATTACCAAGCACAGGGCCAATTCGGGGCGTGCCCACCGGCGGGCTATCAGGTCGTCCAGGGCTGGGACTCCGCCTACTGCGGCCGCGTCTACCAATGCGGGCAGAGAGCGGTCCAGGTCTAGTTCGCCGCCTCGGTCGGCTCGGTCTCGGCGTAGTTTTCCTACTCCTCGGGCTCGGGCGACGCCGCGGCGTGCGACGTCGATCATCAGGCGGCTGGCTAGGCCTCTGGCGGCTGCGCGCAAGGACTCGTCGGTGGCTTTGCTCATCTCGACCAGCAAGGCCATTGCCTCGTCCGCGTCCTCACGGAACGCCGCGCTGAAGGCTTCTTCGTCCAGTACGCCGACTTCGGGCGAGATTTCTGCGAAGCGGCCGTTGCGGGAGAGTTCGGAGCGCGGGGTGGTGCTGCTCCGCGCGGAGCCTGGCCGGGGTGACCGCTGCTGTTGGCCCGCCGGTGGCGGGCTCAGGCTTCCCCCGGCGGGTCACCAGCCTCTGAATCCGGCGGAGGGGTTTCTGTGCCGAAGACTGCGACGTATAACTCGTCGATGACCGATTCCGCGGTGCGGCCGCTGGATTCGTGCAAGGCGATCCGGCCGGACAGGGCGGCCAGTGCGGCGTCGTGGCCGATTCGCCAGTCCGTGGCGGACGCGCTGCGGATTCGGGCCAGGGAAACTGCCAGGCGTACGACGTCGATGGCGCCGCGTACGGAGGAGCCGACTCGGACATCGCGGTGGTCGCGGGTGCGGCGGACCAGATCTACTACCTGGTCTCGCCATTCTGCGGGAACCGGCGGGCTGCGGCGGGCGACGATGTCGGCTTCCTCGTCTTCGCTTTGGTAGCCCATGACGATTCGGCAGACGCGATCGTAAATCGCCGACGAGATTCGGGCGGTGCCGACTGCGTCGAAGGGGTTCATCGCGGCTACCAAACGGAAACCGTCCGCTGCGCGCACTCGGCCCAGGCGCGGCACGTGGAGTTCGGCTTCCGACATTACCGTGATCAGGACGTTGAGGGTCTCCTCCGGGATTCGGTTGACTTCCTCGACGTACAGCAGGCCGCCGGTGCGCAGGGCTTCGATCAGCGGACCGTCCACAAAGGTCTCTGGTACGTAGCCTTCGGCGAGTACTCGCGAAGGGTCGAATTGTCCGACGAGGCGGGCAGGGGTCAGTTCGGCGTTGCCTTCGACGAAAACGAACGGTGAGCCGCCTGCTTCCGCGACTGCGCGCAGGAGTGTGGTTTTTCCGGTGCCTGGCGGGCCTTCCAGCACGACGTGTGCGCCGCAGTCGAGACCGGCCAGCAGCAGTTCGATTTCGCGGCGGCGGCCGACGACGTCCGCGGTCAACAGGGGAACCGCGGACTGCGGACCGGAAACCGGCCCGCAGTCCGCCGACAAAGCCGTCACGGTGCGTCGTGGACCAGCACGCCGCGCACGTTCCGGCCCTCCAGCAAGTCGTCGTAACCCTGGTTGACCTCTTCCAGGGTGTACGTCCGGGTGATGATCTCGTCCAGCTTCAGGTCTCCGCTCTGGTACAGCCCGAGGATCTTCGGGATGTCCACGGTCGGGTTGCAGTCGCCGAACAGGCTGCCCTTCACGGTCTTCTTGAACAGCGTCAGGATCGAGCCGGGGAGGTTGACGTTGTTGACCGACAGTTTGTTCAGCCCGGTCAGCACGATCGTGCCGCCCTTGCCGGTGGCGTTGAACGCGCCGGTCACGATCTCCTCGGTGACGATGCCCGCGGTCACGATCGTCTTGTCCGCGCCGTTGCCGTTGGTGAACGACTGCGCCAGCTCGGCCGCTTCCTCCGGCGTCGCGACCGCGTGCGTCGCGCCGAGTTCCATGGCCTTTTCGCGCTTGTTCTCCAGCGGGTCCAGCGCGATCACGTTCTTCGCGCCGGCGTAGCGCGCGCCCTGCACCGCGTTGATGCCGATGCCGCCGACGCCGGACACGATCACCGTCTCGCCCGGGCGTACGTTGGCCGCGTTGACCGCCGAACCCCATCCGGTCGGGACGCCGCAGCCGACCAGCACCGCCTTGTCGAGCGGCAGGTCGTCGTCGACCTTCACGACCGAGTTCTGGTGGATGGTCGAGTACTGGCTGAACGTGCCGAGCATGCACATCGCGCCGTACTGCTTGACCGGGCCGGGGCCGCTGAACGGGAACCGCTCGCCGGGCAGGTAGCCCTCGAGGATCGTGGCGCCCATGTCGCAGATCGCCTGCTGCCCGGTGGAACACCAGCGGCACACGCCGCAGTTCGGAATGAACGAGCACACCACGTGATCGCCCGGTTTGACCCGGGTGACGCCGGGGCCGACGTCCTCGATGATGCCCGCGCCCTCGTGCCCGAGCACCATCGGCAGCCGGGCCTCCAGGTCGCCGTGCGCGATGTGCACATCCGAGTGGCACAGGCCGGCGTGCGTGTACCGGATCAGCACCTCGCCCTCGCCGGGGCCTTCGAGGTCGAGTTCGACCACCTCGATCGGCTTGCCCACCTCGTAGACGACTGCGGCTTTCGTCTTCATCGGGAACTCCTTTGTTCGAGCGGGCGGATCACAGCGCGATGTTCACGGACTTGGTCTGGGTGTAGAGGTCGAGCGCGGCCGCGCCCAGCTCCCGGCCCCAGCCGGACTGCTTGTAGCCGCCGAACGGCATCGCCGTGTCGAAGCCGTTGTACTGGTTGACCCACACCGAGCCTGCCTTCAGTTCCTTCGCAGTACGGTGCGCCTTCGCGACGTCGCGTGTCCAGACCCCGGCAGCCAGTCCGTACTCGCTGTTGTTGGCCGCGGCGGCCACGCCCTGTTCGGCGTTGAACGGCATGGCCGCCACGACCGGGCCGAAGATTTCTTCCCGGACGATGCTGAATTCCGGTTTCACGTCAACGAAAACGGTCGGCTCGATGAAGTATCCGGTGTCGCCCCAGCGTTTTCCGCCGGTGAGCGCGCGGGCGCCGTCGGCGAGGCCTTCGCCGAGATAGCGCGAAACGCGGTCGAACTGCTCCTGGGAAACCATCGGGCCCAGCTGGGTTTCCGGGTCGAGGCCCGGCCCGATTTTCACCTGGCTCGCCGCCTGCGCGACCGCCTGGGTGAACTCCTCGAAGATCGTGTCCTCGACGTATAACCGCGTTCCGGCGACGCAGCACTGGCCGTGGTTGAACATCCACGCGTTGACCGAGCCGGGCACCGCGAGGTCGAGATCGGCGTCGGCGAACACCACGTTCGGGCTCTTTCCGCCCAGCTCCAGCGAAACCTTCTTCAGATTTCCGCTCGCCGCCTGGACGATCTTCTTGCCCACCTCGGTCGAACCGGTGAACGCGACCTTGTCCACGCCTTCGTGCGCGGCCAGCGCGGCCCCGGCGTCGCCGAAGCCGGTGACGATGTTGACCACGCCGGGCGGGAATCCGGCTTCCTCGAACAGCTTGCCCAGCAGCAGCGCGGTCAGCGGCGTCTGTTCGGCGGGCTTGAGCACCACGGTGTTGCCCGCGGCGAGCGCCGGCGCGATCTTCCACGCGGCCATCAGCAGCGGGAAGTTCCACGGGATGATCTGCCCGCACACGCCGACCGGCTCGCGCAGCGTGTAGGCGTGGAACTGCGCGTCCGGCGCGAACGGCATCGACACATTCACCGTGCTGCCTTCGATCTTGGTCGCCCAGCCCGCGTAGTAGCGGAAGACGTCGGCGGCCCAGTTCGTGTCCACCGCCGTCGCGATGGCCGCGGACTTGCCGTTGTCGAGCGCTTCCAGCTGGCCGAAGATCTCCGCCCGCTCGGACAGCAGATCGCCGATGCGCCAGATCAGCCGTTCGCGTTCGTTGGGCTTCATCGCGGCCCACGGACCCGCGTCGAACGCCTTGCGCGCGGCGGCGACGGCGCGGTTGACGTCCTCGGCCTCGCCGTGCGCGACCTCGGCGATCTTCTCCCCGGTGGCCGGGTCGTAGGTCGGGAACGTGCGGCCCGACGCGGCCGGGACCCAGCGCCCGCCGATCAAGAGCTCCAGCGGGCCGGACACGAACTCCCGGACCTGGGTGTGCAGGGGGAATTCCACCGTTGCGGTCACCTGGCGCCTCCTCACTTCGTTGTGATGGAGGTCATCGTCACCCGGCGGACCGGGGGCGAAGTGTTACAGAAGTGGACAGTCGTCGGTCACGCCCAGCGCCTGCATCCGGCGATAGAGCGTGGTGCGGCTGATGCCGAGTTCGCGGGCCGCGCGCAGCTTGTTGCCTTCGCTGGCGCGCAACGCCGTGACGATCGCGTTCCGTTCGGCGAGTTCGCGCCCGCCGAGCTGCCTCGTGCGGGAACTGCCGCGGCACGCGGGCGGCAGCTGAGCGAGGTCGATCACCCCCGTGTACGGAAGGCGGGACACTTCGCGCATCACCGCGCGCAGCTCGTGCAGGTTGCCCGGCCACGGATGTGTGCGCAGCGCGGCCAGCGCGGTGCCGGTGAAGTGCGGTTTCCGGTCCGGATATTCGTCGCGGAGCATCGTCACGGCGATCGCGGGCAGGTCGTCGAGGCGCTCGCGCAGCGGGACGAGAGCGACGGTTTCCGCGCACCTCGCCGCGATCGCCGCGACGGCTGGGGACATCGCGTCTGACGGGACGGAAGTGAGCAGCAACCGGGCCGATTCGGGGTTGTCGAGCGCTTCGCCGACCAACGGGAGCAGGCTCTCCGGAAGCAGGTGCACGTCGTCCAGGACAACGGCGGTGTGCGGCTGCGCGACGAGGTCAGTGAATCTTGCTGCCCAGGCTCGGGGTTCCTCGCGGAGCGCGGCGGCGGCGTGCAGGACGACCGGATCGTCCACACCGGCTCGCGCGCGGGCCGCGGTGGTGCGGCCGGTGCCCGGTTCGCCTGTGACGAGGACCGAGCGTGCTGGTTTTGTCGCGGCAGGGGCCGGTTTTCGGCTGCTGCTCGGTGCCTTCGCGATCCGGAAGACGGCACCGTCCGTCGAACCTTCGACGCGTTCGGCTACGACCGAAAGACTGATTCCGTCACCCACATCGAGGCGAGTGTCGAACACTCCGCGTTCCGGGACTTGCGGCAACAGCGTGCGCAGCAGTGTCGGATCAGCGGGACGAAGCTGTTCGATGCAGGTCTCGTTGGCGAACACCAAATCCCCGCCGAGCACCGCGACCGGGACGCTGCGGTGGTGCGTGGCCTGCTGGAACGCCAGGAAGAGTCGCCTTTCGCAGGCGCGGGCGCTTTCCAGCACGAGCTGTTCGATGTCGCCGACGACGCGTTTCACCAGCGGCCCGAAAAGCGGGTTGCCGCTGTCGCTCTCGCCGGTGATGTCGAGGACGCCTTCGATGCGCCCGGTGAGCGGATGGCGGATCGGATGGCCGTAGCAGCTGAACCGCTTCAACGCGTCGGCGTAGTGCTCCTGGCCGTGGATTTCCACCGCCTGGCGCGATTCGTGCGGCGTGCCGAGCGCGTTCGTACCGACGCGGCCCTCGCTGAGCTGCGAACCGTGCAGCACGCCGAGGTCCTCCAGCTGGCGCTGCAGGCCGCGGTCGCCGAACCAGCGGAAGACGAGCCGGCAGTCGCGGTCGGCGAGCAGGATGGAGAACCGGGTGCCGGTGAGCTGCTCGACGAGCTGGTCCAGCACCGGGCGGGCGGCGGTCATCAGCCGACTGCGCGGATCGACCTCGGCGATCGAAATCGCGGCCCGGTCCAGCTCCGGCTCCACGCCGAACAGCCGGGACCGGCGCCACGAATCGGCGATCGGCGGCCGCAGGACGGCGGAGCCCTGCGACGGTATCCCTCCGAGCGACACTGCTCCTCCCGACTACCGGACGGCGACGTAGCGGTTCGTGTGACAGTACCTTCGCGGATCGACAAGTTCCAGACGTGCGTCTTTCCCGGGCCGGTCTGTCCTTTGTGGACACTGGTACGATCGGGTGGGTGCTGCGGCGTTTTCTGATGCTCCTCGTCCTGGTGTCCGGCTGGGCCGAATGGGAACACTGGCGATCCTCGCGTCGCGGAATGGGCGACCGTCCCGGGACGGCGGGCACCGGCGAGGCGGTCGTCGTGCTGGGATACCGAAACGGCGGGTCGCGGGCCAATTTCGTGAACCGCTGGCGAGTCCGGGCGGCAGTACGTTCCCAGGCACCAGGCCTGTCGCGGCTGGTGCTGTGCGGCGGCGCTGTCGGCGGCGCGGAGGCGGAGGCCGTGCTGATGGCGCGGTATGCGCGGGCGTACGGCTACCGCGGCGAACTGGTGCTGGAGGCGGAGAGCCGGTCGACGTGGGAGAACGTGCTCGGCGCGGTGCCGCTGATCGAGGACGCGGACCGGATCAAGATCGTCTCGAATTCCTTGCACGCGGAGAAAGCGCGACACTACCTGCGGAAGCAGCGGCCGGACCTGGCGGAGCGGCTGGTACCCGCGGCGGATTACCGGTTCGGGGAACTGCTGGCGGTGAAGCCGGTGCTGGCGGTGCTGGGGAAACAGCGGTTGCTGCGGCTGCGGCGGCGAGGCGCGGCCATCCCGCCACGGTGAGCCGCGGCAGCGGCGGTGAGCCGCGGCAGCGGCGGTGAGCCGCGGCAGCGGCGGTGAGCCGCGGCAGCGGCGAACTGCGGCTGCAGCGATGAGCCGCGACTGCACCGGTGAACTGCGGCTGCAGCGATGAGCCGCGACTGCACCGGTGAACTGCGGCTGCAGCGATGAGCCGCGACTGCACCGGTGAACTGCGGCTGCGGCGGTGAACTGCGGCCATCCCGCCACGGTGAGCCGCGGCTGCAGCGGCGAACTGCGGCAGTGGTGGTGAGCCGCGGCCATCCCGCCGCAGCGCGCCCGAACCCAGCGCTAGCCGGGCCCCTCGCCGCGGCTGCCTCTCCACAGCTCGGCACCCTGCCGCGGACGACGGGCGCTCCGGTCTCGTGAGCGGCAATGCCGGTTAGAACCCGGGATCGCCACTCACGAGCCCGCAGCGACTCCCGGCAGATGTGCGTTGATCTTGGCCACCAACGCTTCCAGCCCGGCCCGCTCGTCCGGTTCGAGCGACGCGAAGACCATCTCGTCCGCCTCGGCCAGCACCGCATCCAGCCCCGCGACCAGGCCGAGCCCGGCCGGAGTGGCGAAGACCCGCTTGCGCCCGCCCTCCGTACGGCGCTCGACCAGACCGCGGCGCTCGAGCCCCTTCAGCAGCAGGGAGACATTCGCGGGCGTCGTGTAACTCATCTCCGCGACGTCTCGTTGGATGACGCCAGGCTGCCGCTCCAGGTAACCGAGCACCATGGCCTGTTCGAAGGTGAGGTCGCGCGTACGGCTCCATTCCTCGATCCGCTTGCGCTGCACCCAGCGAATCGACCGGAAAAGGTCGCCCGGCAGCGTCTCCGGCTGCCTTTTCCGGCTAGAAGTTAAGTCTTTAACTTTTGGCTGGACGAGCGGAAGGAAGACCTCGTCGACGATCGACCGGATCCGCGCGGGCCGGGGCGGCGCGAGATCCAGCAGCAAGTCGTGGCGCACCAGCTGGAACGGCAGTTCGAGCACCGCGGCGGAGAGGTGCGCCAGGTCGATCTCGCCCCGGTCGTGCGCACGCTGGTAGATCGCCCCTTGCGGGAGCAGCCGGTCGCCGATGATCTGGTCGCGGACTTCGCCCGGGGTGGTGCCGGCGCCGAAAGACAGCCCTGAGAAAGCCGCGGCGGCCGCGATGGCGAGGAATCCGGCCAGCGCTTCGCTGGTCGCGGTCAGGTACGCGAGCAGATCGCCGCGCAAGCTTCCGGTGTCCGGGGCGGCGATCGGGTTGACGTCGCGGTGCCGCCGCATCGCGGCCAGCACGAGCTCGTCCTTGTTGGCCCACCGCCGATAGAGCACGGCCTCGCTCGTGCGGGCGCGCACGGCCACCGATTCCATGGTCAGCCGCGCGTATCCGGCTTCGACCAGTTCGTCCCATCCGGCGGCCAGCAACGCGGATTCCAGCTCCTCGCCGCGGCGGCGGCGGACGGTTTCGGCGACCACCTGACCCACAGTAGAAAGGTTTGTCTTTCTTAGCAAGTTTCCCTACTCTGGCGGACAGGAGTTCTTCGGAGCCAGGGGGTAGAAATTGTCCACGCCAGAATTTCCAGTCCTGATCGTCGGAGCGGGCCCGACCGGGCTCACGCTGGCCTGCGAACTCGCCCGGCGCGGCGTCGCGTTCCGGCTGATCGAAGCGTCGCCTGGCCTTCGCCCGGGCTCGCGCGGCAAGGGTCTGCAGCCGCGCAGCCTCGAGGTGTTCGACGACCTCGGCGTCGTCGACCGCATTCTCGCCAACGGCAAGGCAGCGATGCCGATCCGCCTGACGAGCCCGGACGGCCAGACGAGCGGCGGCCCGACCTACGAGCAGCGGCCCGATGTTCCTTACCCCGCAACGGTTATCACGCCGCAATGGCGGGTCGAAGAAACCCTCGGCCTGCGGCTGGCCGAACTCGGCGGCACAGTCGAATTCGGCACCGCACTCGAAAGTTTTGACCAATCCGCCGACGCCGTGACGGCAGTGCTGCGCACCGGCGACGAGACCGAAACTGTCCGCGCGGAGTGGTTGATCGGCTGCGACGGCGGCCGCGGCGTCGTCCGCAAACAAGCCGGGATCGCGTTCGAAGGCGAGACCGACGAGCGGATCCGGATGATCGTCGCCGACCTGGCCGTCGACGGCCTCGACCGCGACGCCTGGCACATGTGGCGCTGCGACGAGGGTTTCGTCAGCCTCTGCCCGCTGCCGTCCACCGAGCTGTTCCAGTATCAAGCGCCCATCCTCGGCGAATCCGACCTCGACCTCGCCACCCTGCAAACGATCTTCGACCGGCGAAGCGGCCGCACCGACCTCCGCCTGCACAAACCGGAATGGACGTCCGTCTGGCGCTCCAACACCCGCTTGGCCGACCGATACCGCGAGGGTCGCGTCTTCCTCGCCGGCGACGCCGCGCACGTGCACTCCCCCGCCGGCGGCCAGGGCATGAACACCGGCATCCAAGACGCGCACAACCTGGGCTGGAAACTCGCCGCCGGGGTACCGGCGCTGCTGGACACCTACGAGTCCGAACGCCGCCCGATCGCCATCGGCGTTCTTCAGCTGTCGACCGCGCGGCTGGCCGAAGCCGCCAAACAGAAGAGCATCCCCATCCGCAGCGACCGGGACACGACCCAGCTCAACGTCAACTACCGCGGTTCCGCCCTGGCCCGCGACGATCGTGCCGAGTCCGCCCAGCTCCGCGCAGGCGATCGCGCCCCCGACGCCCCCGGCCTCACCACCACGACCGGCAAATGCCGCCTGTTCGACCTCACCCGCGGCGGCCAATTCACCCTGCTGAACTTCGGCCCGCGCTTCGAGTCCGCCGTCCGCACCTTCCATGTCGTTCCCGAAGCCGCCGCCGAGGACGAGATCGTCGATTCCGCCGGCCACCTGGCCCGCGCGTACTCCCCGACCGGCCGCACCCTCGTCCTGCTCCGCCCCGACGGCTACGTCGGCCTGATCTCGGACGCGGGCGACTTCGCCGCTGTCACGGAGTACCTGCTCTAGCCTCTTCCCATGTCCGCCCCCGACGAACTGGCCGCGACGCTGTACGGCGCGGTCAGCCTGATCGCCCGCAGGCTGCGCCAGAGCCAGGTCACGGCCGAACTGTCCCTGCCGGAACGCTCCGCACTGGCCCGCCTGAACCGCGACGGCCCCGCCACCACCGCCGCACTGGCCCGCGCCGAGCAAATCACCCCGCAAGCCATGAGCGCGACCATCAGCGGCCTGTCCACGCGAGGCTTCGTAACCCGGGCCCCAGACCCCGCCGACGGACGCCAGATGATCGTCTCGCTGACCCCCGAGGGCGTTGAGGTACTGCGCGCCCGCCGCGATGCCCGGATGCGCCAGTTCGCGGCTTCGCTCAGCACGAGCTTTTCGCCGCAGGAGCTGGCGGTGCTGAAGGAAGCGGCCCCGTTGCTGGAACGGTTGGGCCAGACGTTCTGAACCGCTCCACTGCGCGCCCTTGACTCGCTACGGTGATGCGTCATGAGCGGGCTGGAAGCAGGTGCGGTCAGGATCGGCGGGAAAATCGCGACACACGCGGCGAGGTCGTAGCTGCAGCGATGGAAGGACCGCAAGACCCGCGGCCTGAGCCTGGTCGAACTCGCCGCTGGCGCCGGACCGCTCGGACAGGCGAACCTGGAGCGGCTGCTGCAGACCATCGGCACCCAGGTAGCGACTGAGCTGGAACCGGTGCTGCGGAATGAATACGCCGCTTTGCCGGAGGCCGAGGCCGCTGCGGTGTTCGCCGCTGTCGAAGATGCGCTGGCCGAGGTCGATCTCTCCGACGACGCCCTTCTGGCTGCTGACGCGGACGAGGAGCAGCTGGCTCGGCAGGTGCGCGGTCAGTGCCCGGCCAACGAGTTCCTCTCGGCGGCGGGGGCGGCGTTGTATGACGTGGCGCTGGACCAGTCGTGCCGCCAGTTGGTGCTGATCGTGCGACATCTGCCGTCGTTCCAGCCGACTGCGTTGGTCGAGGTGCTGAAACGACTGAATCAGCAGTCCAACCAACTGGAGGAACTGCTGGCCCGGCTGCCGAAGACGAGCTTGACCGAGGCGGGGACGGACCATGTCCAGTTCCGGAATGAGTACCTCCGGGTGCTGGCGGACAAGCTGGACCATCTGGAGTTGCTCGGGCTGACGATGGAGGACCAGCCGACGCTGCCGTTGACGGTCGCGTATCTCAGCTTGAGCGTGACCGGCGAAACCCAGCACCGGCGACAAGCCCGGAAACGGGACTGGTTCGACCAGCAACCCGGCGGCACCGTCCGCGCGGAGAACGCGATCCACCGCTCAGGCCGCACTCTCGTCCGCGGCGAGGCAGGCTCGGGAAAGACGACCCTGCTGGACTGGCTGGCCGTCACCGCCGCCCGCAGCGCGTTCGCCGGACGGCTGGCCGAGTGGAACGGTTTCGTCCCGTTCCCGATCCGCCTGCGCAGCCTGCCCGACGGGCCGCTGCCGACGTCGGACGACTTCGTCGCACTCGCCGTGCCGACGCTGCGCGATCGTGTCCCGCCAAGCTGGGCTGACGAGATGTTGCGCAGCGGCAAGGCGATCGTCCTCGTCGATGGCGTGGACGAGGTGGAGCCAGCTCAGCGCAGGAAGGTTAAGACCTGGCTACGTGAACTCGGCTCGAGCTACCCGGCCGCCCGGATCGTGGTCACTTCCCGCACCGCAGCCGCCGACCCGCACTGGCTCGACTCGGAACGCTTCGATTCGGTCGTCCTTGAGGCGATGACCGCTCCCGACATCCACGCACTGGTGGAACGCTGGCACCAGGCCGCCGCGCATGTGCGTCCGAAGGCAGACCTCGCCGGTGCTCAGCGCAGGCTGTTGAGTCAACTCGACAACCGGCCGCATCTGCGTGCGCTCGCGGCGAATCCGTTGTTGTGCGCGATGCTCTGCGCGTTGAATCTGGCGCATCGGTCAGAGTTGCCCCGGGACCGGATGACTTTGTACCGCAACGCTTTGTCCATGCTCGTCCACATGCGCGATGCCGAGCGCGACATCCGGGTTTTGCTTACGGAGCAGCAGAAGCACATCCTGCTAGGGCATCTGGCATGGAGGCTAACGGCGGGGAACAAAGTCGAGCTGCCGGTCGCCGAGGTCGAGGAACACATCGCGTACCGGCTGAAATCGCTGCCGCACGTCGAGCACCGCGCGGACGAGGTCGTGAAGCATCTGGTGGAGCGCAGCGGCGTGCTGCGGGCCCCGACCGTCGGCCGTATCGACTTCGTGCACCGGACTTTCCAGGAATACCTAGCCGCCAGTGAAGCTACCGAGGCCGGATACATCGACGCACTGATCGCCCATGCTCACCTCGATACATGGCGCGAGACTGTCGTGATGGCCTGCGGACACGCGAAGCACCACCAGGCGACGAAGCTGCTCAGAGAGATCATGAACCGGGCTGACAGCGAGCCCAGGCGCGCTCGTCGGCTGCGGATTCTGGCTGCGGCGTGCCTGGAAACGGTCGGGGATGTGGATCCGGACGTGATCGAGCGGGTCCGGCTGGCAATCCGGGAACATCTGGTTCCGCCGCGGAGCATCGTGGAAGCCGAATCGCTGGCCTCAGTCGGAAGCCAGCTATTGCGCTACCTGCCAGAAACCCTGGACGGGCTGAGCGATGCTGTCGCCTACGCGACGACCGCGGCGGCTACGATGTGCGCCGGGAACGATGTGCTGCCGCTCCTGCGGAATTACGCACAGGACGAACGGCTGATGGTGCAGCTCAAGCTCGCAGAAGCCTGGGAATACTTCGATCCAGCTCGCTACGGCGAGGAAGTGCTCGCCGATTCCCCGCTCCTCCACGGGCACATCTGGTTGAGCAACAGCCGATTATTGCCGCACGCACCGAGGCTGAAGAACCTCGAAGGATGGTCGCTCAGCTTGTTCGACTTCGATCTGGCCGATATCCCAAAAGCACCAGCATTGAACCGATTGGCCCTGAGCTTCTCTGACCGGAGAACAATCAGCCTGAAGCCCCTAGCTGAACACGGTCTGTTGGAATCCTTGCGGCTCTACGACGCCTGCGGCTACACCGACCTGAACGTCCTGAAGCGGCTTCCCCGGCTGCAAGACCTCGCTCTATTCCGCTTTACGGCATGGCGGAGTATCCGAGCGTTCGGAGGGCTCTCGCACCTCACCAGACTGGCACTCGACAACTTGTACGCCATCGACAGCTTCGACGTCTTGGCGAGGATGGAGAATCTCACTGTGCTGACCCTCCACAACTGCCGAGTCAGTGCGATCGCAGCCACCCCGCCTCTTGCTTCGGTGCGAACGTTGGAGTACCACGGGGAGTCAGTCTCCGACTTAAGCACCTTCGCTGGCACATTTCCCGGGCTCACCTGCCTGAGCCTGCTCGGAGAGTGCACGCCTGATCTGGTTCCCTTGCACGCCTTGCCGCTGCGGAAACTCGAGATGTGGACGGCAGGAGGCCTACATGCGGTCGCCACGCACCCCACGTTGAGTGAGCTGACGGTCCGCGCCAGCAGAGGACCGATAGATCTGACCCCCTTGAGGGGATGCAAGCTGAAACTGCGAACAAGCAAGGAATCCGAGTTGATCGGAGTCGACCAGCTCGGCCCCGGCGTGAAGCTGGAGTACATCTGACTCCCGTCCACTGTGGAACCCGGATGCGCTTCGTCCGCTTCCTGGTATCCTGGCCGACGGACAGCAGACTCGATCAAGAGGATTTCTATCGTGGCAGGTGAAGACGACATCTCCGGGTGAGCCCGGGGCACGGGCCATCACGGCACCGGCCCCTCGCTGATCCCTGCGCGGCACAAGACCGCGCGTGGAGATTCCCCGTGCAGGTCAGGCGATCTACGTCACAAGACCCACGGGCTGCGAGGAATCCGATCACCGGCGAACGCGCCGATCGGATGAAGCCCAGGCACCAGCCGGGCGGCAGGTCGCGAACGGCCCTTCCCAGTCGTCCACACCACCACCAGCAGGACAAACACGCCCTGCCGATCCACCGCGAGGCCGCACCATGTCCGATCTTCGTATCGTCCTGTCCGGGATCTCCTTCTCCTGGCCCGACGACACTCTCGTCTTCGACCAGCTCTCCGCCACCTTCCCGGCGGGCCGCACCGGGCTCGTCGCGCCCAACGGGGCCGGGAAGTCCACTCTGCTGAAGCTCGTCGCCGGGCAGCTCAAGCCCGCGGCGGGCAGTGTCACCGTCGACGGGGTGCTCGGGTATCTCCCCCAGGACCTGCCGCTCACCGCGGACCGCACGGTCGCCGAGGTGCTCGGCATCGACGCGATCCTCAAGGCCATCACGGCCGTCGAGGAGGGCGACGCGGCCGAGGAGCACTTCACCGCCATCGGCGCGGACTGGGACATCGAGGACCGCACCCGCGCTCAGCTCGACCGGCTCGGGTTGGGCGACCTCACGCTCGACCGGCTGCTCGGCACGCTCAGCGGCGGCCAGGTCGTCTCCCTCGGGCTCGCCGCCCAGCTGTTGCGCGACCCGGACGTCCTGCTGCTCGACGAGCCCACCAACAACCTCGACCACACCGCGCGCCAGCAGCTTTACGACGTGCTTTCCGACTGGTCCGGCTGCTTGCTCGTGGTCAGCCACGACCGCGCGCTGCTCGACCGGATGGACCGGATCGCGGAGCTCGGCGCGGACGAAATCCGGTTCTACGGCGGCAATTTCACCGAATACGAGCAGACCGTGCAGGCCGAACGCGAGGTCGCGGAAAAGAATATCCGCAACGCCGAACAAGAGGTCAAACGCGAGAAGCGCGAAATGCAGCAAGCCAGGGAACGCGCGGACAAACGGGCGAGCAACGCGAAGCGCAATCTGTCCAGCGCTGGTCTGCCGAAGATCTTCGCGGGGACGATGAAGCGCAACGCGCAGGAGTCCGCGGCGAAGGCGGACGGCACGCACGCGGCGCGGGTCAGCGCGGCGAAGGCCAAGCTGGACCAGGCGGAACGGTCGTTGCGAGAGGATCAGAAGATCAGCCTGGAGCTGCCCAAAACGGCGGTACCGGCCGGGCGGACCTTGTTCGACGGCAAGCATCTTCGGGTGCGCGGGCTGTTCGCGGGCGAGGGTGCGGATCTGTCGATCCGGGGTCCCGAACGCATCGCGCTCACCGGGCCGAACGGCGTGGGCAAGTCGACGTTGCTGCGGCTGATGCACGGCACGCTGACGCCGGACGCGGGCGAGATCAGCCGGGCGGACGGGCGGATCGCGTATTTGTCGCAGCGGCTCGATTTGCTGGATCCGGAACGCACGGTCGCGGAGAATCTCGCCGACGCGGCACCGGAAATGCTGCCCGCGGACCGGATGAATCTGCTGGCGCGCTTCCTGTTCCGCGGCGCGCGGGCGCACTTGCCGGTCGGGGTGCTGTCCGGCGGCGAACGGTTGCGCGCGACGCTCGCGTGCGTTCTCTTCGCCGAGCCTGCCCCGCAACTGCTGCTGCTCGACGAGCCGACGAACAACCTCGACCTGGTCAGCGCCGGCCAGCTGGAAAGCGCGCTCAACGCGTACCAGGGCGGGTTCGTGGTGGTCAGCCACGACGAGCGGTTCCTGGCCGAGATCGGCGTCGACCGCTGGCTGCGGCTGGAAAACGGGCAGCTGCGGGAAACGGCCGGGATCACGGAATGACCGCCCTGCGCGCGCACGAGATCGTGCGGGTGCTCGGGGAACGGCGCGTGCTCGACGGAGTGTCGGTCACCGCCGCCCCCGGCCGTCGGATCGGGGTGATCGGCGAGAACGGCACCGGGAAATCGACGCTGCTGCGGGTGCTCGCGGGGGTGGACCAGCCGGATCGGGGCGAGGTCGAAAGGCCGCCGGATCTTGGCTTCCTGCACCAGGAAATGCCGTTCGATCCAGCCGAGACGGTCGCCGACGTCCTCGATCAAGCCCTCGCCGCGGCCCGCGAAGTGCTGGCCGAGCTTGACCGGGTCGCGGCGCTGCTCGCCGAAGCGCCGGAAGATGCCGCGCTGCTGACCGAGTACGCCGAATTGCTCGACCAGGCCCAGCAACACGAGGCGTGGGACGCGGACCGGCGCGCGGAGATCGTGCTCACCGGGCTGGGGCTCGAAGGGATCGACCGAGAGCGCACGCTCGGCTCCCTTTCCGGCGGCCAGCGCGGACGACTCGCCCTGACCGGGCTGCTGGTGCGCCGTCCGGCCGCGGTCCTGCTCGACGAACCGACCAACCACCTCGACGCCGAAGCCGCCGCGTTTCTCGAGGCCCAACTGCGCGAATTGCCCGGCACGGTCGTGTTCGCGAGCCACGACCGGGCGTTTCTCGACGCGGCGTGCACCGACATCCTCGACCTCGACCCGGCCCCGGACGGCCCGGTGCGCCACGGCGGCACCTACACCGAATACCTCGGCTGGAAACGGGCCGAACGCGAGCGTTGGGAACGGCAGTACGTCGAGGAGCAGGAAGAACTTGAAGAACTGCGCGACGCGCTCGGCGTCACCGCGCATCGGGTCGCGCCGGGCCGCCTCGCGCCGGACAACGAGAAAATGGGTCTCGGCCGCCGGTCCGGCCGCGTGCAGAACCAGATCTCCCGGCGAACCCGGGCCACCACGCGACGGCTGGACGAGCGGGAACGCGCCCAGCTTCCCGCACCACCGCCGCCGCTCCGGTTCCGTCCGCACGCGCTGGCGGCCGAGAATCCGCGAGAAACCCTTGCGACGCTGGATAATGTGCACCTGCCAGACCGGCTGTCCGTAGAGCGGCTGGAGATCCAGGCCGACACCCGGCTGCTGGTCACAGGCCCGAATGGGGCGGGAAAGTCAACGCTGCTACTGCTCCTCTCAGGAGATCTCACCGCGGAAGGCGTAACCCGGCAGCCCGACCTCAGCACCGGATTCCTCAGTCAGGACACCACTTTCGCCCGTCCGCAACGCACCGCCCGCGCCACCTACCTCGCCGCACTGGGTCCGGAACGCGTCGCCGCCGTCCCGCTGAACTCATTGGGGCTGCTGGCAAATCGCGAAGCTTCCCGTCCGGTCGGCGAGTTGTCCGTCGGGCAGCGCCGCCGTCTCGCGCTCGCGCTCCTCATCGCCGACCCGCCGCACCTGCTGCTGCTCGACGAACCGACCAACCACCTCTCCCCCACGCTGTGCGACGAACTGGAGGACGCCCTCGGCACCAGCCCGGGCGCGATCGTCGCCGCCACCCACGACCGGCGGCTGCGCGAAAACTGGAGCGGGCAAGTCCTCCATATCGGACCCGACCACCGCGCTAGGCCGTTAGAGTGATCCGCGCCGGGCGGATGTCCAGTGGAAGGCCCGGGCGACGACCACTCCGCGGAACATCCGCCGCGAAGGGAACGAATGATGCACGAAACCTTGCGCCGCCACGTCGACTCCGGATTCATCCCGGGCGCGGTAGCCCTCGTCGCCCGCGGCGACGACGTCCAGGTGACCGCGCTGGGATCTCTCGACGTCGAGGGCACCGCACCGATGACCCGCGACTCCATCTTCCGGATCGCCTCCATCACCAAGCCGATCATCGCGGCAGCGGTACTGATGCTGGTCGAGGACGGCCGGTTCGACCTCGACACCCCCGTCGCGGAATGGCTGCCCGAACTGGCCGATCCGCTGGTCGTGCGGACGCCGCAAAGCCCGGTCGACGACGTCGTGCCCGCCGAGAGGCCGATCACCGTCCGCGACCTGCTGACCTCCCGCGCCGGCTACGGCTTCCCGTCGGACTTCTCCCTGCCGCAGGTCCAGGAGCTGTTCACGGTGCAGACCGACGGCCGCGAGGTCCGGCTGCGCCCGGAGCCCGACGAGTGGCTCGCCCGGCTGGCGCGCATCCCGCTGCTGCATCAGCCCGGCGAGGCCTGGCTGTACGACACCTGCTCTGACCTGCAAGGCATCCTGATCGCCCGCGCGTCCGGCCAGTCGCTGCCGGACTTCCTCGCCGAGCGGGTGTTCGAGCCGCTCGGCATGGCCGACACCGCGTTCGAAGTCCCCGAGGCCAAACGACACCGGTTTGCCAGCTACTACCGCGAAGGCGAGAACGGCCTGGAGCTGGCCGACGCCCCGGACGGCCAGTGGCGCGAGGTGCCGCCGTTCCCCGCCGGATCCGGCGGGCTCGCGGGCACCGTCGACGATTGGCACCGCTTTGCCCGAATGCTCCTTTCCGGCGGGGGAGGATTGCTGTCGAAGGAATCCGTCGCGCAGATGACCGCCAACCACCTCACCGCGGAGCAGATCGCGGCCAACCCGGTCTTCCTCGAAGGCCAGGGCTGGGGGTTCGGCGGAGCGGTCGACGTCGAGCCGACGCAGCCGTGGCAGTTCCCGGGACGCTACGGCTGGGTCGGCGGCACCGGCACCAGCGCGTACCTGACGCCTTCGACCGGTTCGGTGGCGATTCTTCTCACCCAGCGCGCAGTGGACGGACCCGGTGGCATACCGCACATGCAGGACTTTTGGCGCGAGGCGGTCGCGCCGCGGTGATCCGCCGCGGGTCGCGCACTGTACTGTGGCCCGCGGGCACGAGGCAACGACGAGGGGTCAGACGTGGGCATCTTCGACAAGATCCGCGGCGAGTTCATCGACATCATCGAGTGGACCGACGACAGCCGGGACACCATCGTGTGGCGCTTCCCGCGCTACGACAACGAGATCAAGATGGGCGCCAAGCTCACCGTCCGCGAATCGCAGGCCGCGGTGTTCGTGAACGAGGGCCAGGTCGCCGACGCCTACCCGCCGGGCATGTACACGCTGCAGACGCAGAACATGCCGATCATGTCCACCCTCAAGGGCTGGAAGTACGGCTTCAACTCGCCGTTCAAGGCCGAGGTGTACTTCGTCAACACCCGGCAGTTCACCGACCTCAAATGGGGCACGCAGAACCCGGTCATCCTGCGCGACCCCGAGTTCGGCATGGTCCGGCTGCGCGCGTTCGGCGGGTACGCGATCCGGGTCGTCGAGCCGGTCGCGCTGCTGAAGGAACTGGCCGGCACCGACCCGCAGTTCCGCACCGAAGAGGTGTCGGACTACCTGCGCAGCATGGTGATCAGCAAGCTCGGGCCCGCGATCGCGGCCGCCCAGGTGCCGATGCTCGACCTGGTCACCCAGCAGGACCAGATCGCGGGCAAGATCGCGGTCGCGCTGAACCTCGAACTGCGCGAGGTCGGCATCGAGATCTCGAAGTTCATGATCGAGAACATCTCGGTGCCGCCCGAGGTCGAGGCCGCGATGGACAAGCGGACCCAGATGGGCGTGGTCGGCGACCTCGACCAGTACACGAAGTTCCAGTCCGCGAACGCGATCGAGGCGGCGGCGAACAACCAGGGCGGCGCGGGCGAGGGCCTGGGCATCGGGCTCGGCATGGCGCTCGGCCAGCGCGCGGCCGGACCGCAGCAGCAGCCCGCCCCGCAGCAGTACCAGCAGCAGGCTCCCCAGCAATACCAGCAGGCCCCGCAGCAGCCGCAGTACCAGCAGCAGGCTCCGCCGCAGATGCCGCCGCCGCTGCCGCAGAGCGAGCAGTGGTTCATCGGCGCGAACGGCCAGCAGCTCGGCCCGTTCGACCGCGCGGGCCTCGGCCAGCAGATCTCGGCGGGCACGCTCGCCAAGGACACCCTGGTGTGGAAGGCGGGCATGGCCCAGTGGACCGCGGCCGCGCAGGTGCCGGAGGTGTCTGCGCTGTTCGGCGCGACCCCGCCGCCGCTGCCGCCGTCCTGAGCCGCATCAACCTTCTGGGGGACCCATGACTGAACCGCGCTTCCCGCAGGAAGGCGTGGCCAACACGACCTATCCGTGCGGAGGCTGCGGCGCGCGGCTGGAGTTCGCGCCGGGCACGACGGCCATGCAGTGCCCGTACTGCGGATTCCGGCAGGAGATCGCCGCCGGCGAGCGGGAGATCCGCGAGATCCCGTTCGCCGAATTGGCGAACCTGGCGCGCAAGCCGGTGGGGTCGATCGGCAAGTACGTCTTCGTGTGCCAGCGGTGCGCGGCCAGGACGGAAACGAACGAGACCGCCAGCATGTGCCAGTTCTGCGGCGCGCCGCTGGTCATCGAGCCAGGAGCGTCCGGCCAGCTGGTCCCGGAGGGTGTGCTGCCGTTCGCGTTCGACCGTCCCGCGGTCAGCACGCACCTGAAGAAGTGGACGTCTTCGCGCTGGTTCGCACCGACCGCGTTGAAGAAGGTCACCACCGCCGAGTCCACGAAGAGCACCTACATCCCGCATTGGACGTACGACTCGCAGACCGTGTCGGTCTACACCGGCGCGCGCGGCGAGTACTACTACGTCACCGAGAGCTACTACGAGAACGGCGAGCGCAAGACGCGCCAAGTGCGCCATACCCGCTGGTACCCGGCGCGCGGGCAGGTCGCGCGGAACTTCGACGACGTCCTGGTCCCGGCGAGCACCCAGCTGCCGCTGCCGGAGCTGGACAAGCTCGCGCCGTGGCCGCTGCTCGACTCCGCGCCGTACCAGCCGCAGTTCCTCTCCGGGCACTTCGCGCTGCGGTACGACGTGGAACCGGAGAACGGCTTCGAAGAGGCGAAAAACCGGATGGCCCCGATCATCGCCGACGACTGCAAATACGACATCGGCGGCGACACCCAGCAGCTGAATTCGGTCGACACGCGGCACAACAACGTGACCTTCAAGCTGATGCTGCTCCCGGTGTGGGTCGCGACCTATGTGTACGCCGGGAAGAACTGGCAGATCCTCGTCAACGGCCGCACCGGCGAGATCCACGGCCAGCGTCCGTGGAGCAAGGTCAAGATCGCCATCGCGGTGGTCATCGCGCTGATCGTGATCGCGGCGATCGTCTACCTCGTCGCGACGAAGGGCCACAGCACCGGCACGACGCACCATTCCGTTACGCACCACTGAGTTTTCGAAGGAAGTGATGTGCCGTGCTGATGGGCATGGTTCTCGGCGACCGCTTCTCCCGCGTTTCGCGGGAGCACGCGGGTACGCCGCTGTCTTGACCGGCGGGAATCCTCGCCTGCTCTCCGCGAAGCGTCGACGGCTTACTGGCCCTTCGACCCTTCCCGGGAGCATTCATGTCCACCGTCCAGTGGACCGAAAACGGAACAATCCACACTGCCCGCTGGCATTCCGGAAACGGAACTCCGCCGCCGGGCCGCATTGTCGTCGTCGATGACCGGCTGACCGCTGCCGCGGCATTGCGTTATGCCCGCGCTGGCACCGGAATGCTGTGGCGCGGCGACTTTCCCCACGCACGACAGCTGGTGCGCGCCATGGACCGCCGGCTTCCGCAGCGCTCGGGTTCTTTCGCCGAGGTGCGTTCAGCGCGCTCGGAACGCGCCGCGCTGCTCGGAAAAGTCCTGGTCTCCGTGGAGAATGACCATTCGCTGCAGCTGCGCCGAGCTCCCGACATCCGAGCCGCCTGCGAGCACGCATTCGGCGGTTTACCCGGCACATTGATCTCGTTGCGTGAGCTGCTCGGCGCCCTGAGCGCTTATCAATGGCATCAGAAAGGCATACATATCAAGGCGTTGAACGCTCGACTGTATCCCGCGTACAGCGTGTTCGCTCCGACACGCAGCGAGTACCTCGATCTCGTCGCGCGGGAACCGTTGCCGGGCAAGGGTTCCCCGATCGTCTTCGATCTCGGCACTGGCACCGGAGTGCTCGCCGCCATTCTCGCCCGGCGCGGCGCCGCCGAAGTGGTGGCGACCGACCTCAATCCACGCGCCGTGCGTTGCGCCCGCGACAACCTGCGACGACTCGGCCTGTCCGAGCGGGTCCGCGTCGTCGAAGCCGATCTCTGGCCCTCGCCGCAGCGTGCCGACCTGGTCGTCTGCAATCCGCCCTGGCTGCCCGGAAACCCGACTTCGGCATTGGAACTCGGAATCTACGACGCCTCGTCCGCCATGCTGAACCGCTTCCTCGACCGACTCCCGGATCATCTGACACCGCACGGCGAAGGCTGGCTGATCCTGTCGGACCTCGCCGAACACCTCGGCCTGCGGACCCGGGCCGAATTGCTCGACCGGATCTCCGCGGCCGGTCTCACAGTCGCGGGACGGCGAGAAACCACGCCACGGCACCGAAGCGCCACGGACAGTGCCGATCCCTTGCACGCGCAGCGTTCCCGGGAGCGGACAATGCTGTGGCGGCTAACCATGTCCAGAGCGTGACCCGGCGTTTCCACACTGGACTACACCAATCGAATATCCTCGCCGAAGACACGGGGAGGGACGATGCCCGGACCGGGTTTTGCCGTACCACGCCGGGACTTCGTGCGGACACTGCTGCATCGCGGCAGCCCGCCGGAGCGGCCGGACGCCGGCGAGGACCTCGCCGCGGTCGGTGACGCGACGCTGGCCCGCGCCGCGCGGTACTGGGTCGTCGTTCCGGTCGCCTACCGGATCGCCGCGTTCGTGAAGGTGTTCATCGGGTTCGCCGCGGCCAACGGCAGCACCGGGCTGGTTCCGGTGCTGCCCGCGGCCGCGCTGGGCGTCGCCGCGAACGCCGCGTTCCTGTGGTGGCTGCTGCGCTCCGGCGGGCTGCCCGCGCGGCGGACGCGGCGGGTGCTCACCATGGACCTCGGCGCCGGGCTCCTGCTGAACCTGCTGATCGCGGTGCTCGCGCCGGACTCGGTGCAGCCGTTCGCGATCGACGTCACCTGGACGTGGCTGGTCGGCTCGGTGGCGATGTGGGCCGGGACCTCCGGGCTGCCCGCCGCGTTGCTGCTGCTCGCCGCGGCCGTCCCGGTGCGCGTCCTGCTGACCCTGGCGGGCGGGCTGCGGCTGGACGACCATCTCGCGATCAACCGGTCGATCGGCTGTCTCGTCGCGCTGGCCGTGTCGATCGTGGTGGCGTGCGGGATCCTGGTGCTGCTAGGCGTCGGCACCCGGTTCGCGCTCGACATCGGCCTGCGTCGCGGTCAGGAAGCCGAACGCAAGCGCACGCAGCGGCTGCTGCACGACAGCGTGCTCCAGACGCTGGAAGCGCTCGCGATCGCGCCGTCCGACGACGCCGACCACGCCGCCGAACGGCTCGCCCAGCTGCGCTCGGTCGCGCATGCCGAGGCGGCCGAACTCCGCCGGAGCATCACCGAACCGATCGAACCGCGCACGAGACGCGGCTTCGTGGTCGAACTGGCCGACGTCGCCGCCGACATGGCCCGCGAGGGTCTGCGCACTCAGCTCGTGGCCGCCGATTTCGCTGACGACGACCGTCTTTCCGCCGATCGCCGCACCGCGATGTGCGAAGCAGTACGAGAAGCGTTGCGAAACACGGTCAAGCACGCCGGAACCAGTCGCGTCGTGCTCCGGGTGGAAGAACGCGACGGCGGGACCGCGGTGGTCGCCCGAGACCAGGGCCGCGGCTTCGACGTCCGCGAACGCGGCCCGGGATTCGGCATCCGGCAGTCCATCGAAGCACGCCTGGCGGAGGTCGGAGGCACCGGACAGGTGGAATCGACGCCGGGGCACGGAACCCGGGTCACGCTGTGGGTGCCGCACTGACCGGAAGCCTTTCCCGATGACCGGGACGAGATCGGTTCCGTGCTGCCCGGCCACGACGCTTTGGGGAAAAACCGGATCGGGACGCGCATTATTCAATCCCTCTTTCGCGCACTTGCGTAACCATTTGATAACAAACAACCTCGATTCCATGCACCCCGTTCGTAGGTTCACATTCCGTCTCCCCGAGGCCGATAATGGAGGGTCTTGCACCTTCAGGCCCAGCAGCGGGAGCGCTTGCATGGACACGCCGGACGAGGCACGCACGAATCGGACCGAGCGGAATCGCCGGATGCTCGAATCCTGGCGGGCAGGCGCGTCGATCACCGAGATCGCCAGGGAACACGGCCTGTCGCTGAGCTGGACCGGACGCCTGCTGCGCCAGGAAGGCGCCGTCCTGCCGGAAATCCGCCAGGGCGTGCGCCGGGAACTCGACGTGCCGCGAATAGTCCACGAGTACCAAGCGGGCTCTACTATTCAGAGCATCGCGGACACGCATCAGGCGTCCTACGGAACTATCCGTCGCTTGCTGATCCGGGAAAAAGTCACCATACGCCCACACGGCGGTCAGAATGCTCTCGTTCGGCGCATGCCTGGTGACACCCAGCGTCACTGAGCCCGAATGTGGTGGGTGACTCGGACCTCTTTTCGTTCCTTTTGCCGCCCGGAACAGGTAGGGAGGAATAATCGGGGGTGTGGAATGACTGAAGCGCGGCCAGGAGCGGCAGTGGCATCCGGCAGACCAGCACGGGCGCCGGTCCAGCTTCCGCCCGCGCCGCCCGTGCTCCTCGGCCGCACCGCCGAACTGGCCCGGCTGGACGAAATCCGGCTCCGGTCCGACCCCGCCCCGTCAGTCGTCGTGCTCACCGGCGTCGGCGGAATCGGCAAAACAGCCCTCGCCCTGCACTGGCTGCACACCCATCGCACCCGGTTCCCCGACGGCATCCTGTGCACGAGATTTTCCGCCGGGGGAACCGAAACCGCGGAATCCACCAGCGGCGCCTTGCACGGTTTCCTGACCGCACTGGGAGTTCCGGCCGACGACATCCCCGCCTCGCTCGCCCAGCGGGCCGCCGAATTCCGCGCGGTGACCGCAGATCGACGCTTCGCCGTGCTGCTCGACGACGTCGTGCACAGCGCCGACGCCCGCGCCGTGCTGCCATCCAGCGCGAACGCGGTCGTGCTCGTCACCAGCCGGTCCCAGCTGACCAGCCTCGCGCTGGACGGCGCGGAAATCCTTCCGCTCAGCCCGCTTCCGGACCAGCCTGCCCGGGAGGTGCTGGCTCGCGCCGGGCAACGGCACCTCAGCCACGAGGACGCACAAGACCTGCTGACCGCTTGCGCCGGCCTCCCGCTGGCGCTCGCCATCACCGGAGCGAGGCTGCGCGCCCGCCCAAGACGCCAGCCGCACCAGGAAGCCCGCCGCGGGCGCACCCGGCGATTCGGTGATTTCACCGATATCGCAACGGTTTTCGACGACTCGTACGCCGCCCTCGACGACTCGGCGGCCCGGCTCTACCGAACCTGCGGCATCCTGCCCGGCCCGCATCACGCCGTCGACGCGCTCGCCGACACGCTCCAGAGTTCGCCCGCCCATCTGGACGACGCCGTCGACGAACTGATCGAAGCCAACCTCCTCCACGAACTGGAGGACGAAACCGTGGCACAGCACGACGTCGTCCGCCACGACGCCCGCGTGCGCGCGGAACACCAGGACGCCGAGGACGACCGGGATTATCTCGTGCACCGCTACATCCGCTGGTACCGCGACCAGACTGTCACCGCGAGCGCGCTCATCCACCCGTTCCGCCCGACGTTCGCGTCCGAAACCGTTGCGGCGACCGGGTCTTTCACCGACCGGGACCACGCGGTGAGCTGGTGGCGGCGAGACCGTTCGGTCATCAACGCGGTCGCGAACGCCGCCTCGGCCCACGGCTGGGACGAGGAGCTGTGGCAGCTCGCCGAAGCGTCGTGGGGATTCTTCTTGCACCACCGGGATTACGAAGCGTTCCTCGAGCTGTGCACAGCCGGGATCGAGGCGGCCCGGCGGTGCGCGCAGCCGTTGGCCGAAGCCCGGTTGCACAATCAAGCTGGATTCGTCTGCGACCAGCTCGGCCGTTACGCCGCAGCCGCCGCACACAACGCCGTGAGCCTTGAAATCGGCGAACGAGAGCAGCACGGCCCGACCCAGGCCTCCGCGCTGGCCCGGCTCGCCAGGAACGCCCGAAGACAGCAAGAGTGGGAAGCAGCGCTTGAACTGTACGAGCGCAGCGCCCGGAAGCACGCCGAGATCGGACTTCCACGCGGGGTCGGCATGGCTCGTTACCGCCGCGGCGAAGTGCTGATCATGCTGGGACGCGACGACGAAGCACTCAGCGAACTGACCGAAGCTACCGCCATCCTCGACGAAGAAGGCGACGCCGCCCAGTTCGCGCGTGCGCTCGTCCCGCTCGCCGCGATCCACGCCCGGCGGGGCGACTACCGCCGGGCGCGCACCGAACTCCTCCAGGCACTCGAAGGCGTAGAACGCCTCCAGTCACCGCATTTCCAGGCCGAGGTCCTCACCGCGCTCGCCGGTCTCGAACGCGGCGAGGGCGACGAGACAAGCGCCCAACGCCATCTCGACGAGGCCCGACGCCTCGGCGGGGACTCCTTCGAGCCGCCGCACTGACCACGCGGCCCCGCCCGGCCAGCAGACCGCCGCGGCGATCGCACCCGGCCATTCCGCTCTCAGCTCGTCGGCCTCGCACCTCGTCGCGGTGCCAGCCCGGACCCGGACCACGACGTCCGCGCCGGCCGCCTGTCGAGGTCCGGCCCGATCCACGTCGACGACCAGCACCGGCATCGCGCGGCGTCCGGGCAACGCGATCCGGACGCGCGCGACGCCGGGGGTCACGCGTCCCACCCCGGCAGCGGCTGGGGCACCGCGGGCAACGGCGGATACGCCAGCGTGTCCGGTTCGGACAACTCCAGCAACCGGTACATCGCCGACCGCAAAATCCCCGCCGAGCAGTCGATCCTCGTGCTGGCGACCGGCAGCACCCCCGCCGTGAGCCTCGGTGCGGCGGCGATCGCGGCTTCCTCCTGGGGCTCGAGCGGCTGGTCCAGATCCAGCGGTTTCGCGTGCGCCCGCACGACGTCCGCGACGCTCCCGGCCTGTGGCCGCCCGTCCGGCAGCGACGCGAGGGTCACCGGCCGTCCGGTCGCCGCCGCGTAGCCCGTGGTCGAACCGTGATCCCCGATCACCCAGTCAGCCGCGATCATCGTGGCCTGCCATCCCTGCTCAGGCGGGATCACCCGCAGACCCCGGCATCCGTCGAGCCAGGCAGTGACCTGACGGCGCCCGTGCACTGCCCAGACGTTCGGATGCAGCACCGCCGCCACCGCGTAGCGGTCGTCCGGCAGCGCGTTCACGATCGCTTCGTACATCTTCGGGACACGGCCGAACGCCGAGTCAGTGAACCAGGTCGAACTCAGCACCACCAGCCGCCGCGAGCCGACCTTCAGCGCCCGCCGGTATCGCTCCCGCTGCCCGGTCGCCGCCCGCATCCCGTCAAGACAGATATCGCCGGCCACGACGGCCGCGGGTACCGCCTCCGGGCACCGCTCGCGCAGCACTTCGACCTCCGCCTCCGTTCCGAGCGCCAGCACCGACGGAAGCACTCGCCCGCGAAACGTGAGCAGATCTCGGTCCAACGCAGTCGTCTCGATCGTCGCCCCGCCTGCCTTCCGGCTGAACCGACGCCCGGGGACCTGCCCGACGCCGTGCCCGATCAGCAGCAGCGGCCCGCGCACCTGGTCGAGATGCCGGTGGCTGGCCGCCAGCACCAGATCGAACCGGTGCGCCACCGCCTGCTCCCAAGGCAGCACCAGCCCGTGCTGCGCCCGCACGTACTCCTCGACCCCGGCCCACCGGTCGGTGCTGTGCGGCACCGTGAACATCACCTGCACCCGCAGATCCCGTTCGAGCAGCGAGATCAGTTCGACCAGCCGCGTCCCCGCCGTCACGGTCGGAACGACCGCCAGCACCGCGCGGCAATCCGGCCGCGTCACCCGCGACGCGGCGTCGAGACCGATCGGACCGCGAACCCACACGTCGTGCGCCATCTTCATCCCCTCCGTCCAGAACCAAGCCGACGAGCCGAGGCTGCGGCGCGGTTCTGACCGGACGCTTCCCGCCGCTGGACACAAAGGGGACCGATTCCGGACAAGACAATTCCCGGGATGATCGTTATCCCGAACCGGTCGCCGACGCACCGGATCAATGCGAAACTGGACAATCGACGAGGGAGGACGTCGAATGGACTTCGCCTACGGAATTCTCGGGCAGACTGCGGTGCGGATGCACGGGAAGATGAATGAGCAGTGGGGCCAGCGGCAGACTCGGAATATTCTCGGCGTCCTGCTCACCCGGCCGGGCCAGCGCTTTTCCCAGGACGCGCTCATCTCCTGGCTCTGGGACGACGACCTGCCCGGAAACCCGCAGCACGCCCTGCACAAGGCGGTCTACCGGCTGCGTGAAGCCCTCGCCGAGGCGGACTCGCCCGTCTCGATCCCCCGGTCCGGCGACGGCTATCTGGTTGATCTCGACGAGAAACTCGTGGACGTCGCCGCTTTTCGGAAGAGAATTCGGAAAGCGCATGACGCGGCCCGTTCCGGCGATCATGAAGCGGCGTACGAATCAGCGGAGTCCGCGCTTTCGTTGTGGCGCGACGAACCGCTGGCGGGTCTCCGCACCGAACGCGCGGGCAATTGGCGCGAGGACAAAGTCAAATCCATGTTGCTTCCCGCACGAGAAATCCTGACGAGCCAATTGCTCGCGCTCGGCCGTCCCGACGAAGCCGCGGGCTGGATGCAGGAACTGGCCCCCGAACACGCCTGCCGGCTGGCTTTCGTCAAGCTCCAGATCCAGATCTACTACGCGCTCGGGCAGTCCGAGCAGGCCCAGGCCCACTTCCTCGACGCCAACCGCCGGTTCCACGACGCCGCCGACGACACCGCCAAGGCCGTGTTGCGCGCCTTCCACGACGAACTCCGGGACCGTTACGAGAACCCGCCCGCCGCCGCCCCGGTGCGCCGAGCCGCGCCGCCATCCCATCCGTTTCCCCGCGATCTCCGCGGGTTCATCAGCCGCGCCGGCGCGCTGGAAACGCTGGACCAATGGCTCCGGCCCGGCTCGCCGACGCGCTCGCCCGCGGTCGTGCTCAGCGGTCCGCCCGGCATCGGGAAGACGAGCCTCGCGGTGCACTGGGCGCACCGGGCCGCGGACTGGTTCCCGGACGGCGCGATCTACCTCGACCTGCACGGCTTCGGCCCCGCCCCGCGGCTCGAACCGTCCGACATCGTCGACCAGCTTCTCCAGGAACTCGGCTATCCCGTCGACCACGTCGTGGACGCGACAGCCCGCGCCGCGGTCCTGCGCCAGCAATTGGCCGACCGGTCCGTATTGGTGATCCTCGACGACGCGGAGAACTCCGAACACGTCGACCGGCTGCTGAACGTGCTGTCCGAATGCGCGGTGATCGTCACCTCGCGCCGCCGGCTCGGCGCGCTGACCCGGCGGCACGAACTCGCCGCCCTCGGCCTCGACCGCCTCGACGACCACGATTCGCTGGAGCTGTTCGCCCAGCGTCTGCGCGGCCGCGGCGAACGAGAACCCGACGCGGCCCGCCGGATCGCCCACCTCTGCGACGGCCTGCCCCTCGCCTTGACCCTGATCGCCGAGAGCGCCGCGCGCCGTCCGGGCCTGAGTCTCAGCACCATGCTCGAGCAACTGCGAGACCCCGAAATGCTCCTGAGCATCGGCGACGACGGGGACGACCAAAGCCTCCGCGCCGCCTTTTCCTCGTCGTACCACATGCTCGAACCGCCAAGCCAGGCCGTTTTCCGGCTGTTCGGCCACCACCCCGGCGCGGAAATCCACGTCGACACCCTGCTGTCGGCGGCCGGACGCCCCGCCGCGGAGACTCGGCGGGCCCTGGAAACCCTGGTCGCGCTGCACTTGATCGACCAGCCCGGCGACACGGATCGCTACCGGATCCTCTCTATCTTCCACCGCTACGCGCAGACGCTGAGCACTCAGCACTACGACCCGCAACCGTTGCGGCGCTTGCTGTCCCACTACTGCAGCACGGCGGACAACGCGCACCGAGTGGCGCACCCGCACCGCGACCGCCCGCCGCGGCTCGACCCGGCACCGGACATCCGCCCGACACAGTTCGAGACGTCGGCCGCCGCCCACCGCTGGTTCCTGCGCGAGCGCACCAACCTCACCGCGCTAGCCGCGCTCGCCGAGCAACACCAGCTCTTCGACTATGCGTGCACGCTTCCGCATCTCATGCACGACACCTTCGTCATCTACGGCTTCTACGACGACGTGACCGCCGGGCTGGCCATCGCGGCCCGGGCCGCGCGAGCGAACAAGGACTCTCACGCGGAAGGGTCGACGCTCAACGATCTGGGGGAACTGCACCTCACGCTCAGCAACCACAAAGCGGCCGAGGACGCGCTCTCCCGGGCGCTGGAACTGGCCATCGACGACGAATCGCCCGTGGCGAAACTGACCATCAACGTCAATCTCGCCCGGCTGCTCCGGCTGACCGGCCGTCACCGGGAAGCGATCGCCCTCTTCCGCAGCTGCATCACGCACGCGCAACGCAACGGCGATCCGGTCCGCGAGGCGAAGGCGGAGCAGTACCTCGGCGAAACCCTCGCCGAACTCGACCAGTACGAAAAGGCACTCCCGCACTACCACCGCGCCCTGCACCTGCGAGGTCTCACCGGCGACGCCTCCGGGCAGGCGGCCACCTACATCACGCTGGCCGAACTCCATCTCGGCCAGGAGGAATTCGCGGTCGCCCACCGGCATTGCCAGCTGGCCCAAGCCCAGATCGCCGGCGACCTCACCGCCGGGATGCGGTTGCGCACCGTGCAGGCGCGGCTCGCCGCGGCAGAACGGAACGACCGAGCCGCGCTGCGGTTGTCGCAGGAAGCGGTCGAACTGGCCGGGCGGGCGCACAACGCGACCGGCCAGGCGCGGGCGCTTGAGGCGTTCGCCGAGATTCTCTACGCACGGGGAAATCGCGAGGACGCTGTCGACGCCTGGACTCGCGCCGCCGCCTTCTACCGGGGCCGGGGCCGGGACGCCAAGGCCGACCGCGTCGAGGAGCGGCTGGCCGAGGCCCGGGATCCGCACACGATTCCGCAGGCCAGGGACGGAGAACGCACTGTCGCCATGCCCGCGCCGAGGAGATCCGTGATCTCTAATGGGTGACACGCCGGGGAGCGGCTAGCCAGCTCACCCATTTTTACGGCAGGATCCCCCCGTCGAGACCGTAACCATCTGCAGACAACCACTCAGAGCAAACCGCCCCCGACGGTGAAGCTCGGGAACTCAGGTCGGCTCGACTGTCGCGTCATACATGTTACGCGGCAGGTAAGAATCGCACGTGCACTAGGAGCTCGACTTGTCCTTTGTGGTCGCATCATTCCCCGACTATGCCCCGTGGATCGCAGCTGCCGCGGCAGCAATTTCGGCGTGGTGGCGTTGTTGATTCGCCGCTGAATCCGGCGCTGGCGTTGCGATTACTACGCTTTCCGTAGTCGCAACGCCAGCGCCGGACAAGCCGCAGCAGCCCGTCGGGCCTCGGCCAGCAGCGGCGCGGGCACCGTTCCCCCGCGAATGATCGGGTAGCCCCATTCGTCCACAGTGATCAGTTCCGGCAGGACGTCCGCGCACAAACCGTGTGCGCGGCAGGCGATCGGGTCGACCGTCAGGCGGTTCATGCCGCACCTGCCGTGATTCGACACGAGCCCGCTGCCAGGTGGGCTTGGGCGTCGGAGGCGAAGACGCGCAGAGCGCTCGCGGCAAGGCGGACCGCTCCGTCCGGATGGGCGCACGCGCCTCGTCCGCTGAGCAGCGGGAGACGGCGGGCCAGGCGGCCGGTCGCGTCCCGGCCGGCCAGCAGGTCGGTGAAATCCGCGGCGACAGCAGGGAGTCCGAACATGCACGGGCCGCATTGGCGGGCTGATTCGGCGGCCAATCTCAGGAGAATATTCCTCGTCAACTCCAGGCCGCAGCTTGGTTCCGGGAGCAGGTGCAGGGAGGACAGGCCCGGTTCGCGGCCGAGCGGCACCGGGTCGGCGAGGGAGCGCGGCATCCAGGTGCCGCCGTAGCCGCCGATCAGAACTGCTTGTGCGGTAACGGATCCGCCGGCGCGGGCGAGGATCGCGGAAACGGGTGTGTCTGCCGGGACCTCCAGGACACCGGGACGGGCGACGGCTCCGGTGACGGTGACCAGGTCAGTGTGGACAGAACGATAACGGTCCGCGCCGATTCTGGCGACCATCGCGAAGCGGGCCAAGGTTTCGACATTCTGCACGAGCGTCGGGCGGCCACGCAGGCCGCGTTCGGTCGGGCGCGGGAATTTGCCGGTCGGGCGAGCGTCGCCGGTGCCCAGGAAATGCACCAGCGCGGTTTCTTCGCTGGCAACGTATCGAGGCGGTACTGCGACCAGCTTCACCGGCACGGCATCGCGACGTTCGGCCAAAGCGGCCAGGACGCTCCGGTTCCCTTCGTGCAGACAGAGAAAAGCCTCGGTCGCGCCGACTGCGCGAGCCGCGACCTGAATGCCGTCCAGCACTAGGTGTGGCGCGAGTTCAAGCAGGGCACGGTCCTTGCTGCTGAACGGATCGCTCTCGCAGCCGTTGGCGACCACAATGGACCGTCCTGGTGCGACGGAGCGCAGTTTCGCCGCGGCGGGGAAGCCCGCACCGCCTCGGCCGCGGATGCCTGCGGCGTCGATTTCGTAGATCAGTGCGTCGCGATCCAGGGCTGGGAGTCCACCGTGGACAGACACATGTGCGGCAAGGTTGTTCCGGTGCAAGGGAAGCACGTTCACCTCCGAAGTGGAGAGAGGCGACGAGCCTCGGTGTCGGGACTGGTACTGCCGAACCGCACGCTTGCGGCGGCCAGTACGGCGAGCAGGCACGCGATATCAAGGGCAATGAGCAGTGGACGTGCGCTGTCGGACGCCACGAGACCGATGCTGTGCACGAGCGCGACCGGCCAGCACAGGTAAGCCAGCCAGTGCACCGCACGCCACAACCGCGGCGGGATGCGGGTCCTCAGTAGACTCGTGACGACGATGGCGAGCAGCAAGTCCACCGCTACCGCACCGAACCCGACCCCGATCGGTGCATAACCCGAGACGAACGGAACGACGACGGCGAGCCAGCTGAGGTCCACGTAGCCGTCGACAACCGCGAAGACGATGTGTGCGGCCAAAAACACGAGGCTGGCCAGGGCGAGGTTCCGGTGCAGGTCCGCGAGCGCGAAGCGGGGCCACCGCCGCGTCGCGAACCTCCCCGAATTAAGGAGGCCGAGAACCACGACAGCCGTCGAGAACACCAGCGAGACAATTCCGGTGGCACGGCTGAAATACCAGAGCGCGGAACTCACGACGCACGCTCCCGGCGGTCCCCCGGCCACCCCGCCGTCGTGCGGATCGCGCCGCGCGAACTCACCAGCCGCGCGGGCAAGCCACGCGACCCGAGCCAGTCCAGCGCGGCCACGCCCAGCACGACCGAAGCGGTGCTCGCCGTGTTGGCGTCCACACAGGACTTCGCCGCCACCGACACCGTCCGCCAGCACGGATCCGCCGATTCGCCCGTGCGCGGGTCGACGATGTGGTGCACCGCGCGGCCGCCGCGGCGCCACGTTCGCCGGGCTACCCCGGACGTCGCCAGGCCGCCGCTGGTGAGCGTGATCGTCGTGTCGGCGTGGGCGACCGCGTCGCGGTGGTCGTCGCCGATCGCCACTTGCCAGCCGCCCGCCGGAGCCGGACCGGCGACAGCGAGGTCGCCGCCGAGGTTCACCAGCACGCCGCAGCCGGTGCGCTCGGCGATCTCGGCGGCAGCCTGGTCCGCGGCCAGCGCTTTCGCGGTCGCGCCGAGGTCCAGCATTACGCCGCGCGGCACTACGACAGTCCGCCGGGCCGGTTCGAACAGCACCCAATGCGAACCCGGCGCGGGAACCGGGGCAGCGGCGGGTCCGTCGGTGATCTCAGCGAAATCCCGGTCGTAGCCGAGCGCGGCCATCGACCCGCCGACCGTCGGATCGACCAGTCCGCCGCTCAGCCACGAAGCCCGCAAGGCCGCCGACAGCGCGTCGGCCAGCAACGGGCTCACCTCCACTTCCCGGCCCGCGGCACGGTGGAGTGCCGAAATCTCCGAATCCGTACGGAATCGGCTGCATGCCCGATCCAGCTCGGCGAGCCGCGTCCGCAGCAACGCGGTCGCCGGCCCGAGCGCGGCCTCCTCGGTGACGAGCACCCGCGCGGTCGTGCCGAGCGCGGGAAACGCGGCCGAATACGGCCCGGTCACGACGCACCCGATCCGGTGTGCGCGTGACCGGAACCGGATCCCGGCTCCTGCGCGGGCGCCTGCAACTGATCTTGGCCGGAAGTACTCGATCCGGTGCCGCTGTCGCTCGAGGATGATCCAGTCCCGCTGGTGGACGGAGAGCCAGCCGCCGTCAGCCCGTATCCGATGCCGCCGGCCGCCGCGACTCCGAGCACGGCCGCGATCGCCGTGACGAACGCGGTCCGGTGCCGGACGCGTGCCCGTTCCTCTTGCCGTCTCCTGATGTCCGGGTCCATGCCGGGTGTCCTCTCCGGTGGTGGGAACACCCAGTCTCAGCCGCGAATCTATGAGTCCGCTGGGAGCGACCTGTCAGTTTGCTTCCAGTCACTACACTCCGTGCATGGGCACGGTCCTCGCGTGGGCGACGCTGGCGGTGTGGACCGGACTCGCGTTGTGCCACAGCTGGTTCTGGCGCACCGACCAACGGCTTCCCCCGCTGGTCCGGCCGGAGATCTGGCCGTCAGTAGCCATCGTGATCCCCGCCCGCGACGAAGCCGGGCTGCTCCCGGAAACCCTGCCCACGCTGCTCCGCCAGACCTATCCCGGAGACGCCCGCGTCATCCTCGTAGACGACGGCAGCAGCGACGGCACCTCCGACGTCGCCCGCGCCTTGGCTGTCCCCTATGGACTCCCGCTCACCGTCACGAGCCCCGGCGATCCACCGGAGGGCTGGACCGGGAAACTCTGGGCCGTCGCGCACGGTGTCCGCGAAGCAGGAGACGTCGACTTCCTTCTGCTGACGGACGCTGACATCTCCCACGACCCGGGCTCGCTCGAGACTCTCGTCGCCGCATCCGCCAGCGGCCGGGACCTGGTATCCCAAATGGCCGTCCTGCGCACCGCGACGTTCTGGGAACGGCTGATCGTGCCCGCTTTCGTCTACTTCTTCGCGATGCTCTACCCCTTCCGCCGCGTGAACTCCGCCCGCTGGCGCACCGCTGCCGCCGCCGGCGGGTGCGTCCTGGTCAGCCGTTCAGCACTCGAACGCGCCGGCGGAATCGGCACCATCCGCGGCGCAGTGATCGACGACGTCGCACTCGCCCGCGCGGTCGCGTCCGCAGGCGGCCGGATTTGGCTGGGTTACGCGTCGCAGATCCGAAGCATCCGGCCGTATCCGCGACTCGCGGACCTGTGGCAGATGGTGGCCCGCAGCGCCTACACCCAGCTCCGGCATTCGCCGCTGCTGCTGGCCGGGACCGTCGTCGGCATGATCGCCGTTTTCCTCGCCCCGCCAGTGCTCGCCCTGACCGGCTCGTGGCAGGCCGCCGCGGCGTGGCTCCTGATGGCAACGACGTTCGTCCCGGTCGCCCGGTACTACCGGCAGCCCTTGGTCGCGGGGCTGTTGCTGCCGTTCACCGCCGGGCTGTACACGCTGATGACACTGGACTCGGCGCGTCGCCGGACTGGGTGGAAGGGCCGCACGTACTGAGATAACGAAGCTCAGCAGCAGGCTGTCCGCTGGCGAGCTGGACGCGCGAGAGCGAGTTCACACCACCCGGGGATGCACGTTCATACATCATCGTGCATAATCATTCCTATGTCCAAGGTGCTCACTTCCCTTCCCGTCGGCGAGCGGGTCGGCATCGCGTTCTCCGGCGGCCTCGACACGTCCGTGGCGGTGGCGTGGATGCGCGACAAGGGTGCGGTTCCGTGCACCTACACCGCCGACATCGGCCAGTACGACGAACCCGACATCGCGTCCGTCCCCGGCCGCGCGCACGCCTACGGGGCGGAGCTCGCGCGGCTGGTCGACTGCAAGGAAGCCCTCGTCGAGGAGGGGCTCGCCGCGCTGACCTGCGGGGCCTTCCACATCCGCACCGGCGGCCGGGCCTACTTCAACACCACTCCGCTCGGCCGCGCGGTCACCGGCACCCTGCTGGTGCGCGCGATGCTGGAGGACGACGTCCAGATCTGGGGCGACGGCTCCACCTACAAGGGCAACGACATCGAGCGGTTCTACCGCTACGGCCTGCTGGCCAACCCGGGCCTGCGGATCTACAAGCCGTGGCTCGACGCGGCGTTCGTCGGCGAGCTCGGCGGCCGCAAGGAGATGTCCGAGTGGCTGCAGGCGCACGACCTGCCCTACCGCGACAGCACCGAGAAGGCCTACTCCACCGACGCCAACATCTGGGGCGCCACGCACGAGGCGAAATCCCTCGAGCACCTCGACACCGGCATCGAAATCGTCGAGCCGATCATGGGCGTGCGGTTCTGGGACCCGGCGGTCGAGATCGCGCCCGAGGACGTCACCATCGGCTTCGAGCAGGGCCGTCCGGTGAGCATCAACGGCAAGGAGTTCGGCACCGCGGTCGAGCTGGTCCTGGAGGCCAACGCGATCGGCGGGCGGCACGGGCTCGGCATGTCCGACCAGATCGAGAACCGGATCATCGAGGCCAAGAGCCGCGGCATCTACGAGGCCCCGGGCATGGCGCTGCTGCACGCGGCGTACGAGCGGCTGGTCAACGCGGTGCACAACGAGGACACCATCGCCAGCTACCACAACGAGGGCCGCCGCCTCGGCAGGCTGATGTACGAGGGCCGCTGGCTGGACCCGCAGGCGATGATGCTGCGCGAATCGCTGCAGCGCTGGGTCGGCACCGCGATCACCGGCGAGGTCACGCTGCGGCTGCGGCGCGGCGAGGACTACTCGATCCTCGACACGTCCGGCCCGGCGTTCAGCTACCACCCGGACAAGCTGTCGATGGAGCGCACCGAGGACTCCGCGTTCGGCCCGGTCGACCGGATCGGCCAGCTGACCATGCGAAACCTCGACATCGCCGACTCGCGCGCGAAGCTGGAGCAGTACGCGAGCCTCGGCATGGTCGGCGGCACCTCGCACCCGAAGCTGATCGGGGCCGCGCAGGCGGCCGCGACCGGCCTGATCGGCGCGATGCCCGAGGGCGGGGCCGAGACGATCGCGTCCCGCGGCCGGGCCGACGACGTCGAACTGCTCGACCGCGCCGCGATGGAATCCGGCACCGACTGAGCTTTTTCCCCCGAATGCCCGCGCCGGAACACCGGCGCGGGCATTCTCTATACCAGCAGCCAGACCCCGCTAACGTCTCTATATTCCGGCGGAGCCTCCCGGCTAACGTGGCGGCGTGACCCCGATTTTTCAGCTGTCCGCCGACCACGTCACGGCCGAGGCAGCGCTCGACCCGATCGCCGCGACCCTGGACGGCGTGACCACCGACGCGACCGCGCTCACCGACCTCACCCCGGACGGTTTCGCGGCCCGAGCCGACCTGGCCCGGCGCACGCTCGCCTCGCTCGCGACGCTGAGTCCCGAGTCCCGCGCGGACCGGATCGCGTCCGCGCATCTGCGCGACAGCCTCGAGGCCGAACTGGCCTGGCACGAGCTGGACGAGCCGTTCCGCCAGGTACAGGCGCATTTCGGCACGCTGAGTTCGATCGCCGATTCGGTCCGGCTGCTACCGCGCCGCGACGCGGACGACTGGCACGTCCTCGCGGTCCGGATGTCCGGCGTCGAAACAATGCTGTCCGGCTGGCAGAAAACGCTGCAGGCCGGTCTCGACCGCGGCCTGCGCGCGGCCCGCCGGCAGGCGCTGGAAACGGCGGCTCAGGCCGAGCGGTACGCCGGTGTCCACAATGTACTCGTCGAGGAGTACGGCGACGGGCCGCAGGCCGGCGAACTGCGTGCCGGAGCCGACGCCGCCCATCGCGGTTACGCGGCGCTCGCCCGGTTCCTGCGCGAGGATTACGCCCCGCACGCCACCGAAACCGACGGCGTCGGCGCGGAACGCTACGCCGTCGCGGCTCGGCTTTCCCTTGGCGCGGACCTCGATCTCGCCGAGGCCTATGAATGGGGCTGGGCGGAACTTCAGCGCATCGAAACGGAAATCGCCGCCGAGGTCGCGAAAATCCAGCCCGGCGTGAGCGTGGCGGAAGTCCTCGCGCTGCTGGACGAAGAGTGCGCGGTCGACGGCGAAGAGTCCTATTTGGACTGGCTGCGGCAGGCACACGACCGCGCGCTGGACGCGGCAGGCCAGCACTTCGACATCCCGGAACCGTTGCGCGCCTTGGACGTCGTGCTCGCGTACGGCTCCGCGTCGGGTTCGCCGTACTACACCGGCCCCGCCGAAGACGGCACCCGGCCCGGCCGCACGTGGTGGCCGCTGGGCGGACGGAAACGCTTCGCGACCTGGTCCGAGCTGACGACGGTGTTCCACGAAGGCGTGCCCGGACACCACCTGCAGATCGGCGTCGCGGGCCTGGCCGGGGACTCGGTGAGCCGTTACGCGCGCGTCCACTCAGTGAGCGGCCACGCGGAAGGCTGGGCACTGTACGCTGAACGCCTCGCCGACGAACTGGGCTGGTTCTCCGAGCGCGGCACCCGGCTCGGCATGCTCGCCGGCTCCGCGCTCCGGGCCGCGCGCGTCGTGATCGACCTCGGCTCGCACCTCGATCTGCCGCTGCCGGACGGTTCCCGCTGGGACTTCGACACCGCCTGCCGGTTCCTGCACGAACGCGGACTGGCCGCGGAACACCGGGTACACGCCGAAATCGTGCGCTACCTCGGCTGGCCGGGCCAGGCGATCTCGTACAAGATCGGCGAACGCGCGTGGCTGCGGGCGCGCGCTGAAGCCGCCGCCAAACCCGGGTTCACGTTGCGCCAGTGGCACCACGACGTGCTGGCCGTCGGACCGGTCGGGCTCGCGGCGCTGCAGGACTCGCTGCGTTAGACCGTCGTAAATGCCTGCGCCGGTTAGAACCGGCGCGAACACTCACGAGCTAGCCCTTGGCTTCGCACTCCGCGCACATCCCCCACCACGTGACCTCAGCCTGGTCCACCCGGAAACCGGGCACCGGACCGGGTTCGAGGCACGGCGCGGCTCCGATCGCGCACGGCACGTCCTGGATCCGGCCGCAGCCGCGGCAGACCAGGTGGTGGTGGTTGTCGTGGGTTTCGAGTTCGAACCGCGCCGGCGAGCCCGCCGGTTCGAGCGGACGCAGCAGCCGGGCGCCGACGAGGTCGTCGAGCACGTTGTAAAGGCCCTGCCTGGACAACGCGCCGACGGCCCCGTCGGCGTCGAGCACCGTCGCGATCTCCGCGGCCGTGACGTGCGGGGTCCGCGCGACCGCGGCCAGCACCGCACGCCGCTGCGGCGTGTTGCGCAGGCCTTTGTCGCGCAGGCGCGCCCCGAACTCGTCCATGGCCCGGATGGTACCCCCAGACTTGACCGAATCAATTCTGGCGTGCAGTGGCTCACAGTCCCAGAGTTGACCCGATCTTACATTTGACTGGATCAACTTTGCGGACTACAAAGGAAGCGTGCTCACGACCTCCGCACCCCTCCCGTCCAGCGCCGACGCCGGCACCCGGCTCCGGCGCGCCGGCCTGCGCGTGACGACCGCCCGGCAGGTCGTGCTGGAAGTGCTGGCCGAAAACCCGCACGTGACCGTCGCGGAGCTGCTGCCGCTGGTCCGCGAACGGCTGTCGATGGCGTCCACGAGAGGCGTTCACGACGTGCTGACCACCGGGGTCGCCGCCGGTCTCGTCCACCGCTTCGACCACGTCGGCGTCGCGCAACGCTACGAGCTGTCCGGCTTCGACCACCGGCATCTGCTGTGCCGCCAATGCGGCCGGCTGGAGGCAATCGACGGCGCGCCAACGGAATCCGCCGAGGAAGCGGAGTCCGGCCTGTGCTCGCGGTGCGCCCCGGCCGAGTAAAGCTCAGCGGAACGCGGCGAGGTTGCGAGCCGCCCAATCGGCGAACGAACGCGGTGCGCGGCCGAGCACCCGCTCCACGTCCGGGCTGATCCGCAGTTCGGCCGCGTTCGGGGAGCTGAGGATGTCCAGCGTGTCGTCGGCGAGTTCGCCCGGCACGCTCTGGATCATGGCCGCTTTGGCCTCGGCGCGGGTCAGCTCCTGGAACCGCACCGGCTTGCCGAGCGCGGCGGCCAGCACCTCGGCTTGCTGCCGCGGCGTGATCACCTCCGGCCCGGTCAGCTCGTACACGCCGCCGACGTGCCGGTCGTCCACCAGGCACGCGGCCGCGACCTCGCCGATGTCCGCCGGGTCGACGATCGGCACCCCGGTGTCACCGAACGGCGCGGCGACAATTCCCCGCGTGCGAACGGATTCCGCCCACCCCATCGCGTTGGAGTCGAACCCGCCGGGCCGCAGAATGACCCAGTCGAGTCCGGACTCCCGCAGCACGTCCTCCAGCTCGCGCATCGCGATCCGCGTCGTACCGAACGGCCTGGTCGCCACTCCCAGCGACGACAGCAGAACCACTCGGCGAACCCCGGCGTCCGCAGCCTTCGTGATGAGGTCGGCCGGGTTGGCGCCGACGGCGTGCAAATCGCCGGACAGCAAGAGGAACAACGCTTTCGCGCCGGTCAGCGCGGGTTCGAGACTGGCCGGACCAGCCAGATCCGCCACGACATGGCGGGCGCCGTCCGGCACTTGCGCGGCCCGCCGCGACACCGCCGTCACCTGCTCGCCCGCGTCGATCAGCGCTCGTACCAACGGCCTGCCGATGTTTCCGGTCGCCCCGGTCACCACAATCATGAATCGCTCCTTCGGTAGGCGACCGACGCTAGGCCGAGCTGCTTACTCTTCGTAAGGACATACCTTTGGGTAAGCTCGATACGTGACAGGAAGCGCGCAGTTCACCCCGGCCGTCTCGCAGCCGCGCTATGAGGTGTTTCACACCGACTGCCCCGCGCGGGCCGTGATCGACCACGTGACCAGCCGGTGGGGCATCTGGATCCTCATCTCGTTGCGGGACAAGGAACTCCGGTTCTACGAACTGCGCGAGAGCATCCGGGGCATCAGCGAAAAGATGCTCGCGCAGTCCCTGCGCGCCCTGGTCGAGGACGGCCTCGTCTGGCGCCACGTCGAGCCGACCACGCCGCCTCAGGTCACCTACGGGCTCACCGAGTTCGGCCAGGAGGTCCGCGAACCGCTGGACGATCTTTTCGACCGGATCACCCAGCGGATGGACCCGCGCTAGCCCAAACTCCCTGGTCAGACCGCGCATTACCGCAGAGGTAATTTACATACAGACTGCATGTATGTATCTTCGCCAGCATGAACGCACACGAGGAACTCGGCACCGCCCGGCACGTCAACCTCCCCCAAGGCGAACTCCGCTACTTCGAACGCGGCCGCGGCCGCCCAGTCGTTTTCGTCCACGGCGTACTCACCAATGCCCTCCTCTGGCGGAAGGTCACCCCCGCCGTCGCGGACGCCGGTTTCCGTTGCCTGGCACCAGATCTTCCGCTGGGCGCCCACTCGGTCCCGATGCGCTCGGACGCCGACCTCAGCGCCCCCGGACTCGCCACCCTCCTCGGCGACTTCCTGACCGCGCTCGACCTGGAAGACGTCATTCTGGTCGCCAACGACACCGGCGGCGCCATCACGCAACTGCTGCTCGCGCGGTACCCGGAACGAGTCGGGCGGGTCGTGCTGACGCCGTCGGACAGCTTCGAATACTTCTTCCCGCCGATCTTCCAGCCGCTGCCGACCATCGCCCGCGTCCCCGGCTCGATGGCACTGCTGGGCCAACTCCTGCGAATCAAGGCGCTGTACCGGCTGCCGCTGCTGTTCGGCTGGGTCACGAAGCGCCCGCTGCCGCCGGACATCGCGCAGGAGTACCTGGGAAAGCTGCGGAAATCCCCTGGCCTGCGAAGGGATCTGCGCAAGTTCCTGCGCACCGTCGACTCAAGCCACACCCTGGCCGCGGCTGAAAAACTGCGCCAGTTCAAGCGTCCGGTACTGCTCGTGTGGCCACCGGAGGAGAAGCTGTTCCCGATCAGCCTCGCCCACCGCCTGGCGGAGGTCTTGCCGGACGCGGAAATCGTCGAGGTGCCGGACTCGTACACCTTCGTCTCGGAGGATCAGCCGGACGCTCTGGCCGGGCACATCACGCGCTTCGCCGCCGCCATGGCAGATTAGGTGCGTGCGACGTACCCAGCAAGAACGCTCCGACGCGACGCGAGCCGCACTGATCAAGGCCGCCCGCGACCTCTTCGGCGCGCGCGGCTACCACGACGTGCCCGCCGAAGAAATCACTCGCACAGCCGGCGTCACGCGAGGCGCGCTCTACCACCACTTCGGCGACAAACAGGGCCTGTTCCGGGCCGTCGTCGAAGTGCTGGAACGGGAGCTGACCGCCGAGGTCTCGGAAGTCCTCGATTCCGCGGCGGACCCTCTTTCCGGGCTTTCTTCCGCGCTGGGAGTGTTCCTGGACGCCTGCCTGCGCCCCGACGTCCGGCGAATCTCCCTGACTGATGCCCCGGCCGTGCTGGGCTGGGATGCCTGGCGTGATCTGGAGGCCGAGTACGGCCTTGGCCTGGTCGCGGAAAACCTGGCGGCCGCACGGGAGGCCGGGTTGATTGTGGACACGCCGGTGGATGCTTTGGCGCAGTTGGTACTGGCCGCGGTGATGGAGGCGGCGCGGATGATCGCGCACGCCGACGACCCGGGGCGGGTGCGGGGGGATGTGCAACAGGTGTTTTCGGGGTGGTTGAGCGGGTTGTTGCTGCCTAGGTGAGGAGCCTGGCTGTGTAGCCGTGCGCTATCAGGCTCTCGAACGCTCGCTCAACCTTTTTCGGAACGTCTTGGGGTATCGCGAATCCTTGCTGGGCGTAGACGCTGATCCGCTGAGTGTCGCCGACGAGCATGGAGATGACCCGGTCTACGTCGCCGATGCCTTGGATGTACTCGTCCAGCGGCAGCGGCTGGGAGGCGCACAGGACTTCGACCTCGGGCCAGAGCTTCTTGCACGTCGCGTAGGCGCGGCGTTGTTGGTAGGGGCGTGAGATCAGCGTTACCGATTTGGCCTTGATCCCCTGTGCTTTCAACAACTCTCGGCTTCGCTCGATGTTGTCGCCGGTGTTTCGGGCCGTTGGCTCGACCAGGATCGCGCCATCGGGAACGCCTAGCTCCAATGCGTGTTCTCGGTAGTGCACCGCTTCGCCACGCGGGAATCGCTCCACGGTTGTCGGTGCGTTGGCTCCGGTGAAGACGATCTTCGGGAAGTAGCCCTGCTGGTACAGCTTCGCGGTGCGGGTAGCGACGCCGAGATCGTGGCTCCCCAGCCCGATCCCGACGTCCGTGGGGCGGAGTTCGTGGTGCAGGTCGTGGTAGTCCCATAGCGTTTGGACCTCAGCGCGGAGATGCTCTGGGAGGGTGGTCGCGCGCTCGGGCATGCGAGGACTCCGTGGTCAGTCGGGGATCTTGAACGTATAGGACCAGGAGAACCGGCTCGCCGCGTGGACACCGCGCGCGAACTCCGCGACAACCCTGCGACCTGCGTCGGACGCGACCCGTTCGGCCTGGGCGGCGTTCCACCTCGCGAACGCGCGGATGTACCGAGCCGTCGCGGACTATGACCGCTGGCATCATCACGAAGCCCTGTACTGGGCTGATTACGAAGAGCGTCAGGCCGTACGGTTCGCCCCGCCACCCAAAGAGGTCAAGAGCGAACCGAGTTAGTCCAATTAGACACCGATGCCCCTGTGCTGCGGCGGCGACTCAAAGCCGGATCGACTTCTGGTTCATGAACTCCTCAATCCCCGACGGCCCCAGCTCCCGCCCCATCCCCGAGCGCTTGATCCCGCCGAACGGCAAATCCGCCTGCGACCCGCCGGATTTGTTGAAATACACCATCCCCGCCTCAAGCCGGTCCGCCACTCGGCGCAACCGCGCCGGATCCGTGCCGAATACCGCCGCGCCCAGGCCGAACGGCGAGTCATTGGCGATCTCAATAGCATGATCATCCGAATCAGCCCGGAACAAGATCGCGACCGGCCCGAAGATCTCCTCCCGGTAAGCGTCCATCTCCGGCGTGACATCAGTCAGGACAGTCGCCTCCAGATACGCGCCCTCGCCACGACGCCCACCGGTCCGTAGCGTCGCGCCCTGCTCAACCGCGCGAGCCACCTGGCCGGCGACCTCGTCCGCGGCAGCGACGGAAGCCAGCGGAGGCAACTTCACCGAAGGGTCAGCCGGATCCCCCGGGACGTAATAGTCCGCGACCCGTTTGGTGAAGCGGTCCACGAATTCCGCATAAAGGTCAGACTGGACAATAATCCGCTTTGGCGCATTACAGGACTGCCCACAGTTCCGCATCCGCGCGGTCGCCACAGCTTGAACCGTTTCGTCCAAATCCGCGGTGTCGAGCACCAGCAACGGATCCGCGCCGCCCAGCTCCAGGACGCATCGCTTCAGATTTCGGCCCGCTTCGGCTGCCACCGAAATACCCGCCTGCTCACTGCCAGTCAGGGAAACGCCTTGAATGCGCGGGTCAGCAAGAATCGCCGGAACCTGACGACTCGAGGCGAAGACGTTCACGTACGCATCGTCCGGAACGCCTGCTTCGTGCAGAATCGCCTCGATCGCCAGCGCGGAACGCGGGCAGATCGACGCGTGCTTGAGCAGGATTGTGTTCCCCAGCACCAGATTCGGCGCGACAAACCGGGCCACCTGGTAGCACGGGAAGTTCCACGGCATCACACCGAGCAGCGCGCCGATCGGTTCCTTGCGGATGACCGCGGACCCGCCGCGGATCGGGAGCGGCTCGTCGGCGATCAGGTCCGGGCCGCGCTCCGCGTAGTAGCGGAAGATGTCCACGACGATCCCGACCTCGCCGCGGCCCTCGTTGACACGCTTGCCCATCTCCAACGTCATGATGGCGGCCAGCTCGTCCGCGCGCTGCGAGAACAGGTCCGCGGCGCGGGCGACGATCGCTGCTCGTTCCGCCACCGGACGGTCTCGCCAGCTGCGATATCCGCGGCCTACGCGCTCGATCGCCGCGCGAACCTCCGCGTCACTCGCGTTGTCGATTTCCTCGATCAGCTGGCCCGTTGCCGGGTCGGTCACCGTGTACATCGCGGTCTCCCTGCGGTCGGCATCCTCGGCGACATCCTATTGCATACAGTATCCCGTGTATAGATAACGCAGGGTAGCTGATTCTTGACCGAGCGCGGGCGGCCAGGTATGGTCTAGACCACAATTCTCCCCACCCCCTCCGCCCGCGCTCCACCCCACCGCGGGCTCGTCGGTCGTGCCGTGGCTCGTCCGGCCGCCCTCCGGCGCGGGAGCGGGCCCGGCTTCGAAGGAGCCACCATGCCCCGCAAACGCACGATGCTCGCCGCACTCGGCGGCGCGGTCCTCGCTCCGGTGCTGATGCTGATCGGCCCCGGCATCGCCAGCGCGCACGGCTACGTCAACTCCCCGCCGAGCAGGCAGGCCCAATGCGCGGACGGAACAGTGTCCTGCGGCGACATCAAGTGGGAACCGCAGAGCGTCGAAGGGCCCAAGGGCCTGCAGAGCTGCAGCGGCGGCAACGACCGGTTCTCCGACCTCGACGACGACAGCAAGGGCTGGAAGGTCACCCAGGTCGGCACCCAGGTCACCTTCACCTGGGTGTTCACCGCGCGGCACCGCACCAGCGACTACGAGTACTTCATCGGCGGCACCCAGGTCGCGAGCTTCAGCGGCAACGACCAGGCCCCGCCGGAAACCGTGTCGCACCAGGTCGACCTGAGCGGCTACACCGGACAGCAGAAGGTGCTCGCGGTGTGGAACATCGCCGACACCGGCAACGCGTTCTACGCCTGCATCGACTTGAACGTTTCCTGACCGCGCGAATGGCGGGGCAGCCGGGGGAGAGTCTCCGCTCCGGCTGCCCGGCCCTCAAGCGAACGCCTCGGCGACCGCGAGGCTGTCTTCGTAAACGTGATACCGCGTGATCAATCCGCCGGCGACGGTCAACCACACCGCGAAGCTCGTCGCGAAACGCTTGCCAGTCAGCTTGACCGTTTGCGCGCTGGTCCCGACGAGCACCGCGTCCGGGCCGTCGATCATGATTCGGTCGACCCGAACTTCTTCGGGGGCACAAGCACTTCCGAGCGCCCGGAAGTGGTCCGCGACGTCCGATCGCGAGGAGCGCGGGCGGATCCACGGCACCGCCGGATGCTCCGGTTCCGGCCAGCTCACCCACCAGTCGACCGGTTCCGCGAAAAGCTCTGCAATCCGGTCCGGGTCTCCTTGCGCGACCCGGCGCGCGAATTCGTCCGCCGTCGCCCGAGCGTCCGGGAACGCGGGACGCGGCGGTTCGGCGAACTGGCAGTCACGCAGGATACGGCCGTCCTCGCCGAGTTCTGCCACGACGAAACCGGTCCAAGCGACCTCGCCGCCTGCGGCGGGGACCATGTAGGTGCTGAACCGGACCATGCCGTGATGGCCCACCGCGTCTCCGGCGGACCGGAACACAAATCCCGCCCCGCCAACGAATTCTTCGAAAGCCTCGCCGACCCGGCGCTCGAGTGCCTGATGGCCCCGATACTCCGCGGACTCGATGAACTGCACCCCATCCTCGGCCCACAACGACGCGATCGCCGCGCGCCGGGTGGCCGGGTCGGGTTCGTTCCACACTGCGACATACCGGTCGGCGAACGCGCCGGCGTCAATCTCGTGATCCATGCCCGGACGCTAACCGCGCTCCACTGACATCCTGTGTCAGCGAAACGAGGTCTCCGCGCTCTTCTTGCCGACCAGGAACCACAGCACCGGCCCGATGAACGGCGCGCAGAACGCGAAGATCACCCACACGAACTTCATCCCGCCGCCGAGCGGACTGCCGAGCACGCTCACCAGCGCGCCGAGGAACAACAGGACCGGAAACGCCACCAGCGCCATCATCCCGGCGACGGCGGCGAAGTGCAGGCCTTGATGGACAGTGTCGGCCAGGACGGCGGTCATCAGAGGTTTCCTCTCTCACAGCGGGCTGAAGCCCATTGTGCGAGCCGAACCGCCAGGCCCGGATCGGCTTGACGGCTCGATCCGGGTACCGCTTAAGTCGTACTCGCGTCCACTGTGGACGTCAGGCTCCGAACAGTTCGAGCAGGGCCGCCGGTGCGTCAGCGCGGAAGCAGCTTTCGAGACTTGCCGCCGACTCCGTCGCCGATTTCCTGCTGCGCGGGAACAATGCGGCCTCGTACTCGGCGAGCGCGCGTTCGACGTCGTCCGGGTGCCGGGCAAGTGCGAGCCCCAACTCGGCACCATCGAGCATGGCGAGGTTCGCTCCCTCTCCGGCGAACGGCGACATCAGGTGCGCGGCGTCGCCGACCAGCGTGACGCCAGGCACCCGCGCCCACGAATGCTCGACGGGGAGCGCGTGGATCAGCCGCGGGATCAGGTCGCCGTCCGCGTCCGTGACCAGGGCGCGGAGCTGGTCGGACCAGCCGTCGAAGTGGCTCAGCACAGCGGCCTTGGCGGCGTCGTGATCGGTGAAGTCAATGGAGGCGGTCCAGGTTTCCGGGACGCGCACGGCGGCGTAGACGTGGAGGCTGCCGTCCGGTTCGCGGTGCGCGAGAAAGCCTTTGTCCTCGCCGAGCGCGAAGCTCATACCGCCGCCGAGGAGAGCTGCCGCCTCCGGGTGTTTGGTGTCGGCATCGAGGAGGTCGATCTCGACGAAGGAGATGCCGGTGTAGGCCGGTTTTTCCGGCGAGACCAGCGGACGGATCCGCGACCAGGCGCCGTCGGCTCCGATGAGCACGTCCGTGGTCAGCGACGTGCCGTCGGCGAGGGTGAGGCGATGCCCTCCGTCAGGCAGCGGCTCCGCGGCGGTGACTTTCGTGCCCCAGCGGACGGTGCCTTCCGGCAGCGAGTTGAGGAGGAGGTCGCGCAGGGCTCCGCGGTCGATCTCCGGACGCCCGCCGCTGCCGTCGTCCGCCTCGGAGAACAGGAGGGCGGCGGCGCGGTCGTAGACGCGGGTTTCCTGGCCGCCGGAGTGGACCAGGGCGCGGAATTCGGCGTGCAGGCCGGCGGCGTGGAGGGCGACCTGGCCGGAGTCGTCGTGGATGTCGAGCATGCCGCCCTGCGCGCGGGCGGACGGGGAGGCGTCGAGGTCGAGAACGGTCGTTTCGATGCCGTGGACGTGCAGGACGCGGGCGAGGCTGAGACCGCCGAGGCCGGCGCCGACGATGGTGATGGTCATGAGGTGCTCCGTTTCTTTCGTGGGTGGCTTGATGCGAGCATAACGAACATGTTCGTTACGAACAAGTTCGTTGCCGAGTGATGCCGGTCAACCTTTGGTTGGGCACCCGGGCGCGCTTGTCGAGCCGGGATGGTTAAGTCATGGAAGGCGGCGTGCCCGACCCGGCGGCGAATGCACAACGATTCACCAGACAGCGCAACCTGATCGAGGTTCAGCCGTCGCCGGCTACTCGAGCCGACCAAGCGGTCACTCGATTGGTGGCGATCCAGATCACCTTATGGGGCCGGAACATTCGCGCGGTTCGAGCGTTGTACAGGGTGTCGGTACGGAGGTGCCCCCGGGCCTCACCTTCTGCCTTCCAGGAATACCGGTTCGGCCGGAGCCTGGTCGTGCCACTCGCCGCGAGGCGGCCCCCGTACCGGCGCACAAACCACCCGCTCCGCGCGACTGCTCCCCCCAGGCGCGGAACGGGACCCGGTGCTCCTGCTCCCGCCGGCCGGTAACCCCCAGCCGGTCCGGTCGGCGAGCGGGAGCACACCCCCGGACGCGGGAATGTTCTTGGCCCGCAACGAGTTGTATTGAGTAGCGGCAGCATTGACAACCTAGACAAGCCCGCCGGCGCGCGGAGCGGTCCAGATGGGACTGTTCGCGCCGAACACACCGGTTTCTCCCAGCCACCCCGTCCGTTGCGGCATCTCCCCCCAGTGCCCCGCGCGGACGGGGATCCCGCGCCCCCGCTCCGGCTCCCGCAAGCCGGACGCGCGGGGCGCTCAGACCACCTCGCTCGCCGCGCCACCCCTCCCCCACGGTCGCGCGAGCGGGGACATGTGCCCGCCCGGCCGCCGGATCCCGACCGCCCCGGCCGGGGCGGGCACCCCCAGCAGGCCAGCCCCTTGGACGCCGGGGCCGTCGATGCAACCCAGTCGGCACGGGACTGCAGCTGGGTCCATGCTGGCCGGCGGACGCAGCTCAGCAGCTCAGTCGACGCGGACCCGTGGACGCACGCCAGCCGTGCAGGTCAGCAACCCAGTCGACGCAGGCATGTCGATGCAGGTCCCGTCGACGCATGCCAGTCGATGCCGATCCGTCGTTCCCGATCCGCCGATGCAAGCCAGTCGGTGCAGGTCCGTCGAAGCGAACCCCGCCGACGTAGGCCCGTCGATGCCAGGGCAGTCGAACACCGGGTCAGTCCGCGCAAGCCGGTCGCGGCCGCGTTCGTCGAGGCCAGGTTCGCCGATGCAAGCCCAGTCGACACAAGCCCGTCGATGCTGGCCTCGTCGACGCAAGCCCCCGTCAACGCCGGGGCCATCGCCGCAACCCAGTCGACACAAGCCAGCAGCTGAGTCCATACTGGCCAGGCGACACAGCTCAGCGGCTCAGTCGATGCCGGTCCGTCGATTCCGATCCGCCGACGCAAGCCAGTCGACGCAGGTCCGCCGACACAGGCTGGTCGACGCAGGCCCGTGGACGCAAGCCAGTCGTGCAGGTCAGCAACCCCATCGACGCAAGCACCTCGACGCAGGTCCCGTCGACGCATGCAAGTCGATGTGGATCCGTCGACGCCAGGCACACCGGTGCAACAGCCGGTGCAGCCAGTCGTTGCAGGCCAGTCAATGCCGGTCTCGTCGATGCAACCCAGCAGCCCAGCCGAGGCGGGTCAGCCGATGCGGGTCAGTCGATCCACTCGCGGGCATCCCGCAGCAACCCGAGCATCCCGGAGACCAGCCGCATCTGGTCCACCGTTCTGATGTCCGCCTCGAGCAGCTTCGGGGAGCACACCAGAACCGCGACGGACTGCGCGCGGGAGAGAGCGACGTTCAACCGGTTGCGGGACAACAAGAAATCAAGGCCTCGTGGCAAGTCTACCGCCGACGAGGACGTCATGGTGGTCACCACAACGGGTGCTTCTTGCCCCTGGAACCGGTCCACCGTGCCGACTCGGACGTCGCCGAAACCAGCGTCGGACAAGGCCCGCGTCACGACTCGCGCCTGCAAGTTATACGGGGCCACGACAAGGAAATCGGCGTCAGCAAGCGGCCGGCCCTCCCACGAACGGCCGTGCAGCGACTTGATCACCGAGACCACTTCCGCGGCTTCCTCCACCGAGCGCGTCGTATTCCCGCTGTGCTCGACCGTCGCCAGATAGAGACCCGACGCGAAGCCGTCGATCGAGCGTTCCGCGGTGGGATGCGAGTGCAGCAAACCGGCATACGACAGATTCGAAACCGGCGCGCACACCGCGGGATGCATGCGGCGGGTCAGGTCGAGGAAATATCCCAGTTCCGGCGGGATGATGTCCGCGTCGCCGATCAGGTGCCCCAGCGCGGACGCCTCCGCACCTGCCGGGTGCGTGCCCTGCACCACCTGCGGCAGCTGCTGCGGATCCCCCAGCAGCACCACGTTTTTCGCGCACATCGACACCGCCAGCGCGTCCGCGAGGGCGAACTGGCCGGCTTCGTCGATCACCAGGACGTCGAAGGGTTCTTCGCGCACGGCGGCGTTGGCGAAGGTCCACGCCGTGCCGCCGACCAGGTGACCGGTGTCGTGTTCTTCACGCCACCGTACCAGCGCGTTGTTGTTTTTCGGTTGTTCCCAAGGCAATGACGGGTCCGGCGTTCGCTTCGCACGCTTGGCGCAGGCCATCTCCGGCGCGTTCTCCATGGCCGCCGAGAGCACGTTCTCGACTGCCTTGTGACTGTTCGACGTGACGCCGACAGTCCGGCCCGAGCGCACCAGATGCGCGATGAGTTTCCCGGCCAGATAAGTCTTTCCGGCCCCGGGCGGGCCTTGGACGGCGAGCACGGAACCGTCGAGCTGGTCGACCGCGGTGATCACGGTGGCGACCAGATCTTCCCCCGGTTCGGGCAAACCGCCACGCAACCGGGGGATGCGGCGCAGCAGGTCGACGCCGGGGTGTGACGGCAACCCAGGCAGGGTTTCCCCGACCAGCCGGGCAAGATCGGCGACGGCCTCGTCCTTCGGCGACGGACGGACGGGGCTGCCCGGCAGGACGGCTGCGGGAAGATCGTTCGACGTCCGGTCCGGGGCGCTGCTCTCCTCCAGAGTCACTTCGACGGCCGTCGCGGACACGACTTTCGCGTCGCGAGCATCGGGGCCGTAACGCAATCGCACGTCGTCGCCGGGCGCGAACGGATGCGGGCGGTCCGGGTCGCACCGCACGGCCAGCGTGCGTTTCGCGGTGCGCAACCGGCCGGACGGCGGCACCCACTCGCCCGCGGTCACCGACACCGGGACCGCGCAGGTCGTGTCCACTTCGAGGTCGCTGATCGGGGCGGCCAGCTGCCGGAAGAACTCCCACCACGCCGGGTTCGTCTCGCGCCGGTGGTAGCCGACGGAGGCCGCCAGCAGCGCGCGGGCGTGGTCGTCGGGGGTGAAATCCGCGGGGTCCTCGGGGAGGCCGTCCAGGAGCGGGTCGACCAACGCGGCCATCGCGGCGGCACGTTCGGCTCGGCGCTGGGCGGCTTCCTCTTCTTCGGTGCGGCGGAGCAGAGCGTCCACTTCGGACTCGGGGTCCGGCTCGGCCAGGTCGATTCCGGCGTCGGCGCGCACGCGGTGGAGGAATTCGTGCAGGCGCAAGGTGGAGACGCAGTCGTACTCGTTGTAGTCCGCGATGCCGCGCAGGATTTCGTCGGCCTGCTCGGTGTTTCCCGCGGAGGAGAGCGTCAGGTAGTCCTCGTACGCCTCGATGCTCGACGCCGCCGTTTTTACCTCGCCGTCGCGGGCTTCCGGCATGTACAGTGGTTCTAAATACTTGATCGAATACGACCGCTGTCCTACCCGCAAAGCCTTGCGTACCACGGCATACAGGTCGATCATCGCGCCGCTGCGCAGCAGCTCGTCCACGGCTTCCTCCCGCGTGCCGTGGACGGCGGCGAGCCGCTTGATCGCCGTGACCTCGTACGGCGCGTAGTGGTAGACGTGCGCGTCGGGGTGTTCCGCGAGCCGTGCGGTGGTGAAGTCGATGAACTCCTCGAACGCTCGTTTCTCCTGCGCGCGCGAATGTGCCCAGAACGGGGTGAAGCGCTCGTCCGGGGTGACCGCGCCGAAGAGGTACTCCAGGCCGGTGCCGGCCAGTGCGTACGGGTCGCCTTCCATGTCGAAGAAGACGTCGCCGGGGCTGGCTTCGGGCAGTTCGGCGAGCGCGTCCGGGGCGATGATTTCGTAGGCCAGCTCGCCGGTTTCGTCCTGGCGTACCTGGATCGCGGCCTGCGCGCGCAGTGAGGCGAACGTGCCCTCGGACATGTCGCGCGGACGGTCGGCGGGTTCGGAGCCGGCGAGCGCGTCGATGGTGCCGAGCCCGGCGGTCACCAGCTTGCGCCGCTGCTCGCTGCGCATCCCGGCGACGAGCGACAGATCCCGGTCGGCCTCGCGCGCGGACGAACAGTGGTCGGCGAAGGCGCACCCAGTGCACGCCGGGCGCTCGTCGGCCCAGACCCGGTCCGGCAACTGCGGCGGACGGTCCTGCAACCGGTCGCGGAGCCGGTCCACGAGCGGGAGGAAGTCGTCGACGCGGAGGCTGCGCGTGCTGCCGTCGCCCAGCAGCAGGTGCATCTCCGGCCCGGTGGGCCAGCCGCCGCGGCGCAGAGCGTCGGCGTACGCGGTGAGCTGCACGACCGCGGACGGCTTGGCGTGCCGGGCGAGCTTCGTGTCGTACACCTCGTAGCGGCCCTGGTCGTCGCGCAGGAGGAAATCGGCGCGCCCGGAAAACTCGCCGTCGTGGAACACCGCCTGGTAGACGACCGGCGCGCCCGCGCGCAGCGCCTCCTCGGTGGCCTTCGCCGCGACGACCGGATCGTGCTCCTCGATCTCGACGACCTGCGCCCGCTCGCCGCGCAACCGGCTGAGCGTGGCCGCTTCGTGCGCGCGCCCGTGCTTCACCGCCAGCCGATCGGGTGCGGAACTGGGCTGCGGCGCGCCGGGTATCCCCGCCGCCAGCGCCTGCTTGAGGATGCTCCGGTGCTCGCATTCGAGCAGGTCAGCGAGATCAGACGGCGTGTACATCGCCCGGCAGTCTGTCACGGGCGGTGGTGGCCTCTTGCGAGGCGGGGTGGCGACACGCCGCCCGGAATTGTCGGTGGTGGGTGGGATGATCTTGGGGTGGTCAGGGAGCGGGAGTTGAGGAGAGTGGAGGTGAGTGCTGGGGCAAAGGTTGTGCGGAGGTGAGAGGGCTGGTGGCGAGTTGGTGGTGCGGTTTGCGCTGAGGTGGAGTGGTCGGCCTGAGGTGGTGCAGGTCGTGGCATGCGCAGGACTGCGGCCTCACGGCCAACATGGGGCTCGGTGCGAGCTCGCGGCACCCGCAGGATCGCGGCCATCCGGCCAGCACCGTTCTCGGTGCCAGGTCGCCGCACCCGCAAGGTCGAGACGTTCCGGCCCACACGGGACTCGGTGCGAGTTCGCGGCACCCGCAGAGTCGCGGCGCTGTCGATCATGCCGTTCCGAGACGTGCGCGCCACCCCGACGGCCTCGGCAGGGTGGCGCCGTCCCGCTACGGAGTTGGGCGGTTGAGCAATCGCTCGAGCCACGACTCGCGCGCCGCGATGCATGCTTCGGCCGGGGCGGATTGCGGTGCTAGGTCATGGAAGCCGTGGAATGCGCCGCCCCAGACGTGGAGTTCGGCGTCGCCTCCGGAGGTCCAGATTGAGGTTGCGAAGGCTACGTCTTCGTCTCGGAAGACCTCCGCTGCGCCGACGTCGATGAAGGTTGGCGGGAGGCCGCTCAGGTCGGTTGCGCGTGCGGCGGCTGCGTAGGGTGAGACGTCGGCGGTACCTCGGCGGTCGCCTAGGACCGCGGTCCACGCGGTCAGGTTGCTGGTCCGGTCCCAGACGCCGATGCCGTCGTACTGGCGAGCCGACACTGTCTCATTGCGATCGTCGATCATCGGGCATTGCAGCAGCAGGCCGAGCAGCGTCGGGCCGTTGCGGTCGCGGGCCAGCAGCGCGGTTCCGGCGGCTAGTCCTCCTCCGCCGCTGCCGCCGAACATGACCAGGCGGTCGGGGGCGAAGCGTAGGGCGTCCGCGTTGGCGGCCATCCATCGCAAGCCCGCGTAGCAGTCCTCGACGGGTGTCGGGTCGGGATGTTCCGGGGCCAGCCGGTATTCGGCGGTGACGGCGACTGCGTCGTACTTCAGCACCCAGTCGATCAGCGGGCCTGCTGCGGCGAAGCGGTCTCCCATCACCATTCCGCCGCCGTGGAGGTGGTAGATGCCGACGCCCGGGGTCTCGTGGTCCACCTGCGAAAGGACGGAGACTTCGATCTCCGCGCCGCCGTAACCGGGGATCGTGTGGTGCGTGCAGCGGACCGGGCGGTCGCCGATTTGTTCTTCGATGGTGGGGAAAGGGAGGCTCCGGTAGTACCGCAACTGGTCCGGTGTCATGCCGACTGGCACGCAGCCGTCGAGGGTCGGCAGGACGGAGGCCAGTTCTGGATCGAAGGCGGGACGCGGCATTTCCTGCGTCATGAGTGCTCCTGGACGTCATCGATCCCTCGCCCCGACGGCGCACGGCTGAGCGCGGCGCAGCGCGAGAGGAGGAGGTTGGTGGGAAAGAGCTACTGCCAGGGCACGCGTCGGCCAGTACGCCGCCGAGAACCCGGCGGCTAGTCTCTGTCCACCTCGATGAGCATGCCGCGAGTTTACCCGACTGCGGGGCATCCTGTGCCGAATTTCCTGCGGGGCGCGGTCGAAGCCGGTGCCGGGCAAGGACTTTGAGCGGACTCCGACCCGGGGCAAGTCTCGGCGGGTGCAGAATGGGCGGTCGTGACGGTCGTCCTCTCCATACCCCGAACCGAGTCCGCGAGAGCCCTACAGCTGCGGCCATGGCGGTCGGAGGATCGGCGGGCGCTGGTCGTCGCGCATCGCGATCCGCTGTTACGCCGCCGGTTGACCTCCCCTCTCACCGGCGACGGCGATGCCCGGCGGTGGCTGGACGCACAGGCGTCCGGCTGGGAGTCCGCAACGCAGTTCAGCTTCGCGGTGGTGGCCGACGACGACGCGCCGCTCGGGCACGTCGTCGTGAAGGTTCGGGACGCGGGGACGGCAGAGGTCGGCTACTGGACTGCCGCCCAGGCTCGGGGTCGTGGCGTGGCTGCCCGGGCGTTGGAAACCACGTCGCGGTGGGCGCTCGGCGCGCAGCGGATTGTCCCGTTGAGTCGGCTGGACTTGCTTCATGCCGAGGACAACCTGGCCTCCTGCCGGGTCGCGGAGAAGTGCGGCTACGTCCTCGACGGACTGTTGCCGCCGGCACCGCCGGACTTTCCGGTCAGCGGGCACCGGCACGTGCGCATCTCGGGAGGCTGATTGCCAGCGGGGCGGCGAGCCGATCGCACTTCCGTCGGCCGAACAAGCAAAACGGACTCGCTGGTAGGTGGCAGGGGTTTCAGGGGGCTCGTGGCCGCCCATCCCCCGCGCAGGAACCCGACGCGCCGTCCCTCGTTGAAGGCTCGGTCCCTGCCCCGAACGCCGAAATTCCGGCAGGCTGCTAGCCGCGGGCTTCCAGCCAGGCGACAATGGCTCGGACGAAGCCGTCGACGCTCGACAAGGGTTTGCCTGCGAAGACCGCGTGCAGGTGCTCGACGCCGATCGGATCGTTCCAGGCCTGGGCGCGTCGGCAGGTCTCCTCGTCGGTGGCCGCGCGGAGGACGTCCCAGCCGTGCCAGGTCGCGACTAGTGCCGCGTCGATGGCCGGGTCGGCCAAGGTCGCCAGGTCCCAGTCGAGGACGCCGGTCAGTTTGCCGTCCGGGTCGAAGTGGACGTTGCTGCCGCCGAGGTCGCCGTGGACGAGTCTGGCGGGGGTCTCTTCAAGAGCCAGCAGCGTGTCCAAACGTTGCTGTACTCCGGGTTGCCACTTTTCCGGCAGGCGCGAGATCACGTCGTGCAGGATTTCCGCCCAGCCCAGGCCGTTGGCAGATCGGCGCGGGCGGTGGAGGACGTCCGCGAGCCGCGGTGAGATCTCAACCTCGCGCAGTGCCGTCAACAGCGGGCCGAACGCTGCTGGGTCGCCGACGCCTTCTGGCAGGCCCTCGCCGTCGATCCAGGAGACCGCGACAGCCGCGCGGTCGCCGAACGTGGTCACTGGGGTCAGCGGCTCTGGCACGGCGAAAGGCAGTCCGGCTGCCGCGACGGCGCGGAGGATCTCGGCGCGGCGCGGTAGCTCGGCTGCGGCGTCGGGGCGTTTGCTGATCCGCACGGCCGCGACGCCGGGCAGCAGCACGACGTGGTGCATGTTTCCCTGAGCGGCTAGCCGGGCGGAGCCGACTGCGGGACCGGGGACGAGTGCTTCGGCGATTTCGAGCAGGTCAGTGGGGACCGGTTGACGCATCCCGCGAGTTTGCCGGACGTGGTCGCGCTTCGGCGTCGCGGAGGTGCTCTCGGCCGCGAAGGCACCTTTGCGAAGGTGCCTCACCGCCGCGGAGGCAACGGCACCACGTCCAAATCCCGGGCCACGTGGATCTCCCCGTCGAACACCTTCGCTGCCTCGTCGCGGAACCGGTCCGCCTCCTCGTACGGGTAGCGCTGCGAGAAGTGCGTCAGCAGCAACTCCCGGGCACCCGACTCCGCAGCCAGCCGACCGGCGTCGGTGCTGGTCAGGTGGCCGTAGCGGTAGGCCAGCTCGGCGTCGTCGGCGCGGAAGGTCGATTCGGCGATCAGCAGGTCCGCCTCTCGCGCGCAGGCGAACGCGCCCGCGCACAGGCGCGTGTCCATCACGAACGCGACCACCTGACCCCGGCGCGGCACGCTCACGTCTTCCAGCCGGACCACGCCGTCCGCAGTCGCATACACCCCGTCGGCCTGGAGTTTTCGTACCGCGGGGCCTTGGACGCCTGCCGCGGCGAGCGCGTCCGGCAGCATCCGGATGCCGTCCGGTTCGGTGTAGCGGTAGCCGAAGCAGTCGATGCGGTGTTCCAGCGGGTACGCCGACAGGGCACCGCCGAGCGGGCCAGGGGCGGAGATCGGCAGCGGGACCAGCTCGGCGCGTTCGTGGAACGACGTCGAGTGCCGCAGCCGGTCGAAGTACTCCTGGCCGGACGCTGGGTAGTGGCAGCGGACGGGATGCGCGACGCCGTCCAGCGAGAGCCGTTGGATGATGCCGGCCAGGCCGAGGCTGTGGTCGCCGTGGAAGTGGGTGACGCAGAGGTGGGTGAGTTCGCTCGCCGTCGCGCCGGCGTACATCATCTGCCGCTGGGTGCCTTCGCCCGGATCGAAGAGGATGCCGTCGGTGTCGAAGCGCAGCAGGTAGCCGTTGTGGTTGCGGTGCCGGGTCGGCGTCTGGCTCGCCGAGCCGAGCACCACTAGCTCGCGTCGGGACATGACGATCATCTTCGCGCCACGCCGGGGCCGGACGCCACCGAAATGAACTCCGCGGAAACAGCGGCGGCCGTCCGGGATGAAATTCCCCGGACGGCCGCGCGCCGCGAATAATTGCCGTTTGAATTCGTTCGATCACTTTCCGCGAATTCGATCTTCACCCGGCTTCGGGAATTGCCAGTGTTTCCCGATACCACTTCCGGGACTGAGCCATTCGGACGCCGAGCCCCGGTCCCGGGGAGACTCCGGTGAGCTCCCAGACCTTTTCGCTGGCGTACCAATGGTCCCTCGTAAGCAGCGACCACTGGTGCCCGCTGAGCCACGGCGTGCGCGCCCGATGCTCGGCGAGCGGCCGGTCGTGGTCGGGAACGGGCAGTTCAAGCAGGGTGCAGACGGCTTCGAGCAGCTCGCGCATCCGCACCGGTTCCGGGTCGGCCACGTGGAACACCTCGCCGGGGCGGCCCAGTGCCGGGTCCAGCGCGAACGCGCTGAGCACGGCAGCGAGATCCCACGACGAGACCACCGAGGTCCGGGACCTGCCGCCCTCAGCCCACGCCGGCACCGCCCGCAGCCACTTCACCAGCGTCGGGACCACGTGCCGGTCGCCGTCGCCGTACACCAGGTGCGGCCGCAGAACGATCCCGCCCGCGGCGCGGACCCGCTGTTCCCCGGCCAGCCTGGTGCGGCTGGTGGCCGAGGCGGGCCCGAGGTCGAGCGTGTCCTCGGGCGCGCCTCGATGCTCGCCGTCGCGGTAGACCGCGCAAGTGCTCAGGTACACGATCCGGCGCGTGCCCGCCCGCCGCGCTTCCGCGAGGAGCCGGGCCGTGCCGAGATCGTTGACCTGCGCGCATTCCTCTTCGGTGCCGCCGATCCGGGACGCGGCGTGCACGAGCGTCGCGACGCCCGTGCACGCCCCGGCCAGCCCGGCCGCGCCGGCGAGGTCGCCTCGGTGGATCCGCGCGCCGGATCGCGTGATCCACTCCGGCACCTCGCCGCGCGCCAGCACCCGCACCGCGGCGCCGCGGGCGAGCAACGTCCGCAGCACCGCCGAACCGATGAACCCGGTCGCTCCGGTGAGGAGGATTTCCCCGGTCGTACTGTCCGCCCCCAGGCCGGCAGTCATGACCTGCGCATCGCCAGGGTGCCGCTCGCCACGGGGCGGCCCTTCTGCTCCGCCACCACTCGCACCAGGCGGGACCCGTCCGCGTCGACGCCGATCTCTTCCGCCGTCAGCAGGCATTCCGAGTCGAACTCGACGTAGACGGAGAAGTCGAAGTCCGTGCGCAACGGCAGCGCGTACGGGTCTCCGAGCGTCAGCAACGCCGCCTGGCGCGCGCCTTCCAGCAGCACCATGCCCGGGACGTGGTCCACCGAGTGGTCGAACAGGACCGCGTGGTCCGGGTCGAACTGCAGGGACCAGGTGCCGGGCGTCGCGGTCTCGGCGACCAGCACGTCTTCCTTGCGTTCCCGGCCGACGAGCACCGGTTCCACCGTGGGCAATGCGATGGCCTGGAACGGCGTCGCCGCGAAGTGGTCGCCGCGCAGCCGGCGGTAGACCGCCGGGGACACGCAGCGAATCGTCTCCGAAGCGGTGCCGATCAGCTCCCCGTCGCGGAAGCAGCCGAACTCGAACCGCATGCCGCCGACGTTGTTGCCCCGGCGGATCACGTCCTGCACGCTCACCCGCAGCACCACGTCGATCGGCCTGCCCGCGGTGACCAGCCCTTCGGGGGTGATAGAGCTGGTCTTGCGGCCGCCGACGAACACGGTGCCGAGCGAGACGCCATACGCGCGATGCGCGACCAGCATGATCGCTTGGCGGAACGTTTCCAGGTACAGCATGGGATCGTGCGATCCCGGAGTGCGCGGGCCGAAGAACCCGTGCCGGCGCGGCCACTGCGCACCGACCTCGAACCGGTCCTGCCCCACGATGTTCAGATCAGTGACGAAAACTTCCGAGACGGCCGCGCGGTGCACGAGATTGCGCGGGATCGTCTGCTGGAAGTCGACCGGGCTTCCGCCCGGCGAACTTTCGCCGTCGATGATGAAGGTTCTTCCGACAGACTCCTCTAACAGCGTACCGACCATGTCGGTCCTCCCAGAAAAAAAGTACTTCCCCAGTACCCCCACAACATTTTTAGCGGAAAAGGGCGGACAAAACCATACCTACCTACCGGTTTTTTTCTCTGGCTCCGCGGGCCGCGCGGAGGTAGACTGGTGTGTCAGCGTGGCCCGGAGCGGGCCCGCGATCCCCCGAGAGGAGTCACAGTGGCTCGCCAGGAACGCGCGGAGCAGACCCGAAATGCCATCCTCGACGCTGCCGCGTCCAGGTTCGACGCGGTCGGCTTCCTAGGCGCGAGCCTGTCGGACATCCTCGCCGAGGCCGGGGTCACCAAAGGCGCGCTGTACTTCCACTTCAAGTCCAAGGAAGAACTCGCGGACGCGCTGATCAACGAGCAGTTCACCGTGTGGGACCCGCTGGCCGACATCGAGAGCCCCGGGCTGCAGACGGTCATCGACCTCACCCAGAACATGGGGCACAGCCTGCGCAAAGACGTGCGCGTGCGCGCCAGCATCCGGCTCGTCATCGAGCAGGGCTCGTTCGTCACGCCCGCCGCGGGCGCGTACAAGCAGTGGACCGACACCATCCACGGCTGCCTGCTCGCCGCGAAGGCCGCGGGCGACGTGCGCAAGGACGTCAACGCGCACGATCTCGCGCAGTACGTGGTCGCGTCGTTCACCGGGACCCAGCTCAGCTCGCAGGTGCTGACCGGGCGGACGGACCTGCACGAGCGGGCCACGTTCATGTGGCAGACGATCCTGAACGCGGTCGTCCCGCCCCGGCGGCTGCACAAGTTCGATCCGGCCGGGACTTTTCCCGCCGACGACTAGCGGGATCCAGGGGGTAAGGGGCGAAACCGGACGGTCGGTTTGCGAGGCTGAGTTCTTCGGCGGCGCAGTCGCGGCGGGGATCCGGAATCAAACCGGCGCAGTCGCGGTGCGGCTCGGGGATCAGCCGGGCGTGCAGTTCAGGCGCCGGTCAGCTCGGCGACGTGTCCCGGAATGCAACCCGGCACAACTCGGGCGTCGGTCGCCTGGGCGATGCGTCCCTGGCATCAACCTGGCACAACTCAGGCACCGGCCACCTCGGCAACGCGCCCCTGACATCAACCCGACACAACTCAGGCACCGGCCACCTCGGCAACGCGCCCCTGGAATCAACCCGGCACAACCCAGGTACCGGTCAACTCGGCGACACGTCCCGGAAAGCAACCCGGCACAGCCCAGGCACCGGTCATCTGGGCGATGCGTCCCCGGAATCAACCCGGCCCAGCTCAGGCGCCGCCCGCCTCGGCGACGCGTCCCGGACATCAACCCGACACAGCTCAAGTGCCAGTCGCCTCGGCGGTCGAATCCGCTGGTTGCGCCGCCTCGATCACCCGCCACAGCTCGGAAAGCGTGCTGGCCAGGTCCGTGCCGGCCGGGATCGTCCCACTTGCCGCGGCCGATTCCAGGCCGACGCAGGTCACCACGACCAGGAGTGCCGCCATGTCCGGGCGGACGTGCGGGCTCAGCTCCCCCGCTCCGTGCGCGGCGGCGATGTGCGCGCGCACCTGGCCGAGCCACGCGCGGACGAAGGCGACGAACCGCGGGTCGTTCGAGCCCATTTCGCGGGCGAGTCGGAAGCTCGCGCCCACCTTCGCGTCTTCGGCGAGCCAGCCCATCAGCGCCCGGCTCAGGTCGGCCAGCCTGCGCAGATGCGGACGGCGTCCGCGCGCCCGCGCGACGTGCTGGTGCAGGACCGCCACGGCCGCCGATTGCACCTCGTCGCAGATTTCGTCCTTCGACGAGAAGTGGAAGTACAGGCCGCCTTTGGTCACGCCCGCTTCGCGCGCGATGTCCACCATGCTCGTGGCCGCGTAGCCGTCGCGGTGCAGCAGCGCCGCGGCGGCGTCCAGCAGCAGGAGCCGGGTGAGCTCCGCACGAGCCTGTTTAGTCACCGTCTTCCCCATCGTCTCGCGCCGGGAACGGCACGGCGTGTGTCCCGACCGCCCAATCATGACATACCGACCGCCCGGTTTACCAGAGATTCTGGCCGATTACCTGGCCGCCGCGGCGAATCCAAGATCAAAACAGACCAACCTCCCGGTTTTGTCTTGAAAACCGACCTCCCGGTTTGCTATGGTCCAGTAGTGGACCCGGCTCGGACCGGCAGGCAGCGGCGCTGGGGGCGCCGCCGGACGGGTCCGGCGCGAGAGACACCGGAGGGCAGTCATGCTGAACTACGAAATTCTCGGACAGATCAGAGTGAGCGGCCGGCCCGGCGTCTGCGCCCCGCGGGCCCGCAAGATCGAGACCTTGCTGTCCGTGCTGCTGGCCAAGAACAACCAGGTCGTGACGGCTGAGCATCTGATCGGCGAGATCTGGGGCGAACATCCGCCCGCGAGGGCGAGTGCGGCGTTGTATGTGTATGTGTCGCAGCTGCGGAAACTGTTGCGCGGCAATGGTGAGAGTGCGGAAGACAGCCCTGTTGTGACCAGTCCGCGGGGGTATTCGCTGCACGTTGGGATCGATGAGCTTGATGCTGATCGGTTCACCCGGCTTTACGAGCAGGGGCGCGCGTTGCACTGGGATCGTGGCTACGGTCAGGCTGCGAAGGTGTTGCGGGAGGCTTCTCAGCTGTGGCGCGGGGCGGCGTTCGGGGGGTTCATCGACTCTCCTGATGTGCAGGCGTATGCCACGTTGCTTGAGGAGAGCCGGCTTGGGTGCCTCGAGCTGTTGATGGAGACCGAGCTGCTCATCGGGCGGCATCGTGAGGTTGTCGGGCAACTGTCGGCGCTTGCGAAGGAGCACACGCTTCGGGAGACGTTTACCGAGTACCTGATGACCGCGCTGGCTCGGTCCAATCGGCGGGCTGAGGCGTTGGAGACGTTCGCGTCCGCGCGGCAGAACCTGGTGCAGCAGTTGGGGATCGAGCCGGGGAGCTCGTTGCGGAAGCTGCATCACAGCATTCTTGTCGGGGAGATGTCGGACGCAGTTTGAGCTTGGTCGTGGGGGTGGCCCGGTCTTCCGCTTCGGCGGGGGCCGGGTCGTTTTCGTGCTAGCGCCGGTCTGCCTGGCGAAAAAAGATAATTGGCACACACGACTGCTGATGGTCAGAGCTGCGTCAGAGTCCCGTCGTGCTCAGCCCGCCAAAGATGCTGACGCTGGCGGAAGGTGACGCTCAGCTTGATCTCTCGAATCACCTCAAGTGTCGTCGCCTTCTCCTCGCGGATCAGTTCTTGAAGCTCCTCTTCGTTCGTCGTAGCGAGGTTGTGCTGTCCCATCCGACTACGCACAGCGATCCGCACCTGGTTCTTCATCGCGCCTCCGAGTTGCGTCAGTTGGCCAGTCCGGGACGTCGGGGAACACGTTCCGAGGTGGAACGTCATATTGAAGTTCAAAATCCGAGTCCTGACCACGACGTCATAGACCGGCAACGCAGTCGTGTTGACGAAAGCAACTACGGGGGTCTCGCTTCCGTCTGAAAAGACCCACATCGCGAACTTGGCCGCCTCGTGCTCTCGAGCCTCTGAGTCGGATCTGTTCCAGCCTCGATATGCGATCCAGAGCGCCGCTGCCGCGGCGGCGAACGAGCCGACGCCGCCGATCCAACTCCCCCACGCTGCCCACCAGTTCGCATCGCGATGCGTGGCGAGACCGACGTCGAGCAGTACGAGCAAAGCTATCGCTGCGATGAAGCCGGCAAACATGCCGCGTTGTCCGAGTTGCATGGATTCTCAGTCGTCGGCTGGCCGCTGGTTGTTTCCCCAAGGAGCAAAAGCCTTGAAGGGCTCCTTGCGAGTGTCCCGCAAGAAGCCCTTCACGACACCCCTCAGCTGCGGTAGACCGAGACTACGAAACCGCCGCACGTGACTGGTTCTCCGTACCAGCCGCCCCAGCGGCTGTCCAAGGCCAGGCCTGCCAGCTCGGCCATCAGGTCCAGTTCCGCGGGCCAGACATAACGCAGGGGCAGCGACGCGTCGGTCAGGTGCACGATTTGGCGCACATCGTCGACCGCGCGTACGCGGGAGTCTGCGGTCCAGCACGCCGGATCTGGGTGGCGGCCCTGCACCACCAGGGCGCCGCCAGGGCGTAGGAGGCGGCTGTAGCGGCCGATGGCGCGGAGCTGGTCTCGTTGGTCTGGCAGGCGGGAAAGCACGTCCGCGCCCAGGTATCCCGCGTCGAAGCGGGGGCCGGGTTCCAGGTGGACTTCGTAGCCTTCGCCAGCCAGTGCGTCGGCTACTGGGCCGCCGCCGGGGACCAGGATTCGGCCCGGGCCGTGAGACCTCGATACGCGGTCGGTTACTTCGGAGAGGAACGCGACCGCGCCGGCGGGGTCGTCCGCCAGCGGGGCCAGCCACGCGGCCACGGGATCGACCGGCTTTTCCATCACCCGGGTCGGCATGTCGCCACCTCACTTCACGCAGTGGTCCTCTCTACTCCACAGAGAGTGCCGGACCGATCTAAAGCGGATCTAGCGGAATCGGGGTCCCCTAGGCAAGCCTGAAGGGCGACCCGCGGCATGCGGGTCGCCCTTCGGCGGTGAAAAGTGGTTCAGCCCTTGGTGCGCCGGTTGAACTTGCGCACCGCGAGGAACGAGGCCGCGGCGGTGATCACGCCCCACCAAGCGAGGGCGAGCCACGCCGTACCGCCGGCGGGGGTGCCGTTCATCAGCGCGCGGACAGCGTCCATCAGGACCGTGAACGGCTGGTTGTCCACGATCACCCGCAGCACGCCGGGCATCGCCTGGGTCGGCACGAGGGCGCTGGAGGCGTACGGCACGAACACGAGGATCATGCCGAGACCGCCGGCGCCCTCAACGGTCTTCGAGATCGAGCCGAGCAGCACGGCCAGCCAGAAGACGCCTGCCGCGAACAAAATCAGCAGGCCGATCGCGGCGAGCCAGCCCAGTGCGCTGCCGCCGGGGCGGAAGCCGATCGCGAAGCCGATCGCCACCATGATCACGAACGACACCAGGCTGCGCAGCATCCCGGCGGCGACGTGGCCCACCAACACGGCCGGGCCGAACATCGGCATCGAGCGGAAGCGTTCCACGAGGCCCTGGGTGAGGTCCGCGGCGACGCCGACGACCGTGGTCGTCGAGTTGAAGCCGATGCTGATGGCCAGCAGACCGGGCACCAGGTAGTCGACGTAGGCCATGCCGGGCACGTTGATCGCGGGCCCGAACATGAAACGGAACAGCAGCAGCAGCACGATCGGCAGCGACACCGCCTGCAGCAGCATCTCCGGGTTCCGCGTGATGTGCTTGACGTTGCGCCCGATCAGCACGCGGAAGTCGGACAGCACCGAGGCCAGCCCGGCGCTCTCGGGCGCCGCGGGGATCTGCGCCCCCTCGGTTTCCCTGGACAAGGTCTGGGTCATCACTTCGCTCCCGCGGTTGAGGTGAGGGTGTGGAACACGTCGTCGAGCGTCGGCTCCGACAGCTCGATCCCGGCGGGCTCGAGCCCGGCGTCGGCGACCCGGTTGAGCGTCGCGCGCACCTGGCCGGGGTGGTCGATCGGGACGCTGACCGTCTCGTCCAGCAGCACGCCGCCGGTGACCTGCTGCGCGCGGCCCGCCTCGGCGACCGACGCGAAGGTCAGCTTGAGCCGTTCGGTGCCGACGCGGCGCTTCAACTCGGTGGCGGTGCCCTCGGCGACGACGCGGCCCTTGTCGATGACCGCGATCCGGTCGGCGAGCTGGTCGGCCTCGTCGAGGTACTGCGTGGTGAGCAGGACCGTGGTGCCGCCGTCGAGCAGCTTGCGGATCGCGTCCCACATCGCCGAGCGGCTGCGCGGGTCGAGGCCCGTGGTGGGCTCGTCGAGGAACAGGACCGGCGGCGACGTGATCAGGCTGATCGCGAGGTCGAGGCGGCGCCGCATGCCGCCGGAGTAGGTCTTCACCGGACGGCCGGCCGCTTCTTCGAGGTCGAACTGCGCGAGCAGCTCGGTGGCCCGCTCCTTCGCCCGCGCGATCGGCAGGTGGAACAGCCGCCCCATCATTTCCAGGTTTTCGCGGCCGGTGAGCAGTTCGTCGACCGCGGTGTTCTGTCCGGTGAGGCCGATCTGCTCGCGGACCTTGCGGGTGCGCTTGGCGACGTCGTGCCCGTTGACGGTCACGGTGCCGCCGTCGGCCTCCAGGAGGGTGCTGAGGATCCGCACCGTCGTGGTCTTGCCGGCGCCGTTGGGGCCCAGCAGCGCGAACATCGTGCCCCGCTCGACGCTGAGGTCGACGCTCTCCAGGACGTCGACATCGCCGTAGGACTTGCGCAGCCCCCGTGCTTCGATTGCGTAGCCGGTGACCATCGGGTTACCTCTCCTCGGTTCGGTCAAGCGGGGAAACTGTCGGGATCAAGTGGGCCACAGCGGCCGCGAGAGCGGCAATACCGGCCGGGCCCGATAGGGGTGGGCTAATCGTCGTCCCCACCCCCGATCGCCATGCTGATCAACGCGTCGGTGTCCAGCTCGTCGATCGTGTCCTCGTCCACTGCGGACGATTCCAGCTCCTCGTCGGCGACGGACTGTTCCGGGATCTGGATGCCCGCCAGTTCGAGCAGTCCGTCGAGCAGGCCCGCCGAACGGAGCCGTTCCAGCGGGATCGCCGACAGCGCGTCCCGGATTCCCTGGTCCGACAACGGTTCCGGCTCGGTCTCGGCCGGGGCCAGCTCGGTGACCAGGTGCTCGGCGAGGATCCGCGGCGTCGGGTAGTCGAAGATCAGGCTGACCGGCAGCTTCAGGCCGGTGACGAGGCTGAGCTTGTTGCGGAACCCGGTGGCGGACAAGGAATCGAAGCCGACCTCGTTGAACGAGCGGTCCGCCTCCACCGCCTCCGGACCGGCGTGCCCGAGCAGCGTCGCCGCGTGCGTGCGCACCAAGGTGAGCACGGTGGGCACGCGCTTGCCCGGCGGGAGCGCGCCGAGTTTCTGCGCCAGCGATTCGGTGTCCTCCACGGCGTCCTGAGCCGCGCGCCTGCCGCGAGTGCCGGCGAGTTCGCGCAGGACGGCCGGGAGGTCGTCGTCGCCGGAGGACGCCAGTACGCGGGTGTCCAGCGCGATCGGCACGAGCAGTGGTTCGGGTGAACCCGCTGCCGCGTCCAGCAGTCGCAGACCGTCCTCTGTGGACAGCGCGGTGATGCCGGTTTCGCCGATGCGGTGGGCGTCCGCGTCCTCCAGTGCCGCGCCCATGCCTCCGCCCCACAGGCCCCAGGCGAGCGAGGAGCCCGCGAGACCCTCGCGTCGGCGGCGGACCGCCAAGGCGTCGAGGTAGGCATTGGCCGCGGCGTAGCTGCCCTGACCCGGTGCGCCGAGCACGCCGGCGGCCGAGGAGAACAGGACGAACGCGGTCAGGTTGCGGTCGCGGGTCAGCTCGTCGAGCGTCGCCGCGGCGTCGACCTTCGGGCGCAGGACGTGGTCGAGACGTTCCGGGGTAAGGGAAGTCAGGACACCGTCGTCCAGGACACCGGCCGCGTGCACGACTCCGCGCAGGTCGATTCCGTCCAGCAGGGCGGAAACCGCGGCGCGGTCTGCCACGTCGCAGGCGGCGAGCGTGACTTCGGCACCGAGACCGGTGAGTTCGTCCCGCAGTTCGGTCGCGCCGGGTGCGTCCGCACCGCGACGGCTGACCAGCAGGAGGTTCTGCACGCCGTGTTCGGTCACCAGGTGCCGGGCGACGGAACCGCCGAGCGCACCGGTCGCGCCGGTGATCAGCACCGTGCCTTCGGAGTCCCAGACCGGCGCGGCAGCGGCGTCGGCCGCGCGTTGCAGTCGCGGCACCAGCACCGCACCGGCGCGGAAAGCGACCTGCGGTTCGTCCGATGCCGACACTGCGGCAAGGGTGCGGCCGCTAGGGGTTCCGGTACCGAGGTCGATCAGGGTGATCCGGTCCGGGTGCTCGGCTTGCGCCGAACGGACCAGCCCGGCCACCGCGGCTCCGACTGGGTCGGGGCTTTCCTCGGCGTCGGCCGCGACCGCGCCGCGGGTGACCACCAGCAGCGAGCCCTCCGGGTGGGCGAGGAACGTCTGCAACTCGCCGAGGACCCGGTGCAGTTCCGTGTGCACGTCGTCGCCGGCGGCGGGCAGCACGACCAGGCCGGAAGCGTCGTCGATGCTGGTCGTGGCGGTGGCGCTGAGGGCATCGGTGAGGCCGAACGGGTCCTCGCCGACCACGGTCCAGTCGGTGACCTCGGCGACCGCGTCGAGGTCGGTCTGCTCCCACGCGAGGCGGAACAGCGACTCCGTGCCCCCGGTTTCGGCGGCTTGCGGCTGTGCCGACATCGGACGCAGCAGCAGCGAATCTACTGAAGCGACCGGCGCACCGGTGGCATCGGCGATCTTCAGCTCCGCCGTGCCCGAGCCGATCTGCTTCACGTGCACTCGCAGCGTCGTCGCGCCGACTGCGTGCAGCCGAACGCCTTCCCACGCGAACGGCAGCGCCGGTTCGTCGCCGACCGCGCTGGAGACGCCGATGGTGTGCAGGGCGGCGTCGAGAACGGTCGGATGGATGCCGTAACGGTCCACATCAGACACCGTGGCGGGCAACTGGATCTCCGCGAAAGCTTCGCCATCGCCCTTCCAGGCAGCGACGAGACCGCGGAACGCCGGACCGTACGCGAGACCGTCGGCGGCCAGTTCCTCATAGGTGCCCTCGAGTTGCACCTGCTCGGCGGCGGGCGGCCAAGCGGAGAGGTCGAACTTCTCCGACTTCCCTGCCTTCGCGAGGCGTCCGGTGGCATGACGGGTCCACGGGACGCCGTCCGCCGCGCCTTCCGGTCGCGAGTGGACAGTGAAGGTGCGAATGCCGTTCTCGGCCGCGTCGAGCGCGAACTGGACGCGCACGCCGGTCCGCTCCGGCACCACCAGCGGATACTCCAGCGTCAGCTCGTCCAGGCGCGGGCATCCGGCCTCGTCACCGGCGCGGATCGCCATCTCGACAAAACCGGTGCCGGGGAACAGGATCGAGCCGCCGACGACGTGGTCAGCCAGCCACGGGTGCGTGCCGACGGACAGCCGTCCGGTGAACAGCAGGCCTTCTGCGCCAGCCAGCTCCGTCGCGGTGCCGAGCAGCGGGTGGTCCTCCTGACCCGGTGCGGCGGCCGTGCTCTCCAGCCAGTAACGCTGGCGCTGGAACGGATACGTCGGCACCGGCACCGGGTGCGCGCCGGTCGGGGCGTAGATCGCCGACCAGTCGACGTCGACGCCGCTGACGTGCAGCTGCGCGACACCGGTCAGCGCGGCGACGGCTTCGTCCTGCTCCTTGTGCAGCAGTGAAGCGAGCACGAGACCGTCTGGGCGCTCGTCGAGGCAGGCATCGGCCATCGCGGTGAGCGTCGTGTCTGGGCCCAGTTCCAGGAACCGGGTCACGCCGTCTGCGGCGGCTCGGGTGACGGCGTCGCGGAACTGCACGCCTTCGCGGACCTGGTTCACCCAGTACTCCGCCGAGGTCAGGTCATCGGCAGGCTCGCCGGTGACCGTGGAGATGATCGGGGTCTTCGGCTCCGAATAGGACAGTCCTTCCGCGACAGTGCGGAACTCGGCGAGCATCGGGTCCATCAGTCGCGAGTGGAATGCGTGCGAGACGCGGAGTTGCTTGGTTCGCTCGAACTTCGCCGCCACTTCGGCGACCGCTTCCGCGGCACCGGAGATGACGACTGCTGTCGGGCCGTTTACCGCAGCAATGTCCACAGTGTCCCCAGCAGCTTCGCGAACCGCTTCGGGAGTCCCGTCGATCGCGACCATCGCGCCGCCGGTCGGCAGGGCCTGCATCAGCTTGCCACGGGCAACCACGAGCTTCGCGGCATCGGCCAGCGAGAAGACGCCAGCGCAGTGTGCGGCGGCAAGTTCGCCGATGGAATGTCCGGCCAGCAGGTCCGGCTTAACGCCCCAGGATCGGACCGTGCGGAACAGTGCGACTTCCAGCGCGAACAGCGCCGGTTGGGTCCAGCGGGTCTCGTCGAGGCCGTCGCCGCTTTCGATCACTTCGCGGAGCGGACGGTCGAGGTGCTTGTCGAGCTCGGCGCACACCTCGTCGTAGGACTCGGCGAAGGCCGGGTACCGCGCGGCCAGCTGCGAGCCCATCTGCGCCCGCTGCGAACCCTGGCCGGCGAACAGGAACGCGGTACGGCCGCTACCGGTGGCGGTGCCGCGGACGACGCCGCGTGCGTCCTCCTCGTCCACCAAGGCCGCCAGACCGCGCACGAACTGCGGCGAACGGCTGCCGATCAGCACCGCGCGGCGGTCGAACGCACTGCGTGCGGTCGCCAGTGAGAGACCGATGTCGGCGAGGCTGCCTTCCGGGTCCTCGTCCACATAGGACATCAGCTGCTCGGCCTTGGCCCGCAACGCTGCCGCACCGCGACCCGAGACCGGCCACGCGACCGGACCGTCGTAATCCGGACCCGTCGAGGCGGTGACCTCGCGGCGGTCGCCTTCCTCCAGGATCACGTGCGCGTTCGTGCCGCTCACGCCGAAGGACGAGACGCCGACGCGGCGGGTGTGGCCGTTCGGCAGCCACTTCACCGGCTCGGCGAGCACTCGCACCGCGCCCGTGGACCAGTCGATCTCGCTGGACGGCTTGCCCACGTGCAGCGTCGCGGGGAGTTCTCCGTGACGCATCGCTTCGATCATCTTGATCACGCCTGCCGCACCGGCTGCGGCCTGCGTGTGCCCGATGTTCGACTTCACCGAACCGATCCACAACGGACGGTCCGCCGACGTCTGGGTGCCGTAAGTGGCCAGCAGCGCCTGGACTTCGATCGGGTCGCCGAGCTTCGTGCCAGTGCCGTGTGCTTCGACGGCGTCCACATCGGACGGTTCCAGTCCGGCGTCGGCCAGCGCGGCGCGGATCACCCGCTGCTGCGCAGGACCGTTCGGCGCGGTCAGGCCGTTGGACGTGCCGTCCTGGTTCACCGCGCTGCCCTTGAGGACCGCCAGCACCGGGTGGCCGTTGGCGCGAGCGTCGGAAAGGCGCTCCAGCACCAGCACGCCAACACCTTCGGACCAGGTGGTGCCGTCGGCGTCGTCAGAGAACACCTTGCAGCGGCCGTCGGCGGCGAGGCCCTGCTGACGGCTAAATTCCACAAAGGTCTCCGGCGTGGCCATCACAGTGACGCCGCCAGCCAGCGCGAGAGAGCAGTCGCCGCCGCGCAATGCCTGCGCCGCCATGTGCATCGCGACCAGCGAAGACGAGCAAGCGGTGTCGACGGACACGGCCGGGCCTTCGAGGCCGAGGGTGTAGGAAACGCGGCCGGTGACGATCGAGCCAGCGCTGTTCGCACCGACGTAGTCGTGGTACTGGACACCCGCGTAGACGCCGGTCGGGCTGCACTTGAGCGAGACCGGGTCGATGCCGGACCGCTCTAACGCTTCCCAAGACGCTTCCAGCAGCAACCGCTGCTGCGGGTCGATCATCGGCGCTTCCTTCGGCGAGACACCGAAGAACGTCGGATCGAAATCGCCCGCGTCGTAGACGAATCCGCCGCGCGCGACGTACGTGGTGCCGGGACGGCGGCCGGTCGGGTCGAGCAGGCCGTCGATGTCCCAGCCGCGGTCGGCCGGGAAGACCCCGATCGCGTCGCGGCCCTCGGCGACGAGTTCCCACAGCTGCTCCGGCGAGGTGACGCCGCCGGGCAGACGGCAGGCCATGCCGACGATCGCGATGGGCTCGTCCGAGTTGTCCTTAGTGGACACAGTCTTGATTTCGACCGCTGTTCCCGCCAGTTCGTCGAGCAGGTGCGCGGCGAGGGCGGTCGGCGTGGGATGGTCGAAGATCAGCGTCGCGGGCAGCCGCTGGCCGGTGGCCGCAGTAAGGCCGTTGCGGAGTTCGATCGCGGTCAGCGAGTCGAAACCGAGCGACTGGAACTGTGCCGACGGCTCGATCTCGTGTGCCGCACGGTAACCGAGCACCGTGGCGGCGTGACTGCGCACCAGTTCCAGCACCGCGTCACGGCGGTCTTCTTCCGGAAGGCCCAACAGCCGTGCGCCAAACGAGTCCACTGAGGACTCGGCAGCGGCGGCGACCCGGCGCGTGGTGCGGCCGACCAGCTGCTCCAGCGTGCGCGGGAGCCGGTCGAGTTTGCGCAGCACCGGCAGGTCGAGCTTGGCCGGGACGGCGGTCGGCTTGCGGACGGCGATGGCGCGGTCGAACATCGCCAGACCCTCCGCAGTGGACAGTGGCACGATGCCGCTGGCCGCGAGCCGCTGCACCTCCTCCTCGGTGAGCGTGCCGCCCATGCCGCCGACCTCGCCCCACAGGCCCCAGTCCAGTGACAGACCCGGCAGACCATGCGCGACGCGGTGCGACGCGAGGGCGTCCAGATAGGCGTTGGCCGCGGCGTAGCTGCCCTGACCGGGCGCGCCGAGAACGCCGGAGACCGACGAGAACAGCACGAACGCGGACAGCGCGATCTCGCGGGTGAGTTCGTGCAGGTTCAGCGCGCCGTCGACCTTCGGGGCGAGCACAGCGTCGACCCGATCTGGGGTCAACGCGGTGACCACGCCGTCGTCGAGAACACCAGCGGCGTGCACGACCGCGGTGAGCGGGTTCTCCTCCGGCAGCGACGCCAGCACGCCTGCCAGCGCCGCGCGGTCGGCGACGTCGCAGCGCTCCAGCCGGACGTCGACCTCGCTCTCGCGCAACTCGGCGGCCAGCTGGTCGAGAGCGGGCGTGATCCGGCGGCTGAGCAGCAGCAACCGGCGGACGCCGTGCTCGGCGACCAGGTGCCGGGCGAGCTTTCCGCCCAGCGCGCCGGACGCGCCGGTGACCAGCACCGTGCCGTGCGGGCAGAAGTACGGCCGCTCCAGCTCCGGCGTCGTGCGGACCAGCCGGGGCACGAGGACGGTGCCGAGCCGGACCGCTGCCTGTGCCTCGCCCGAGGCCAGGACCTGCGGCAACACCGATTCCGGCGTGGTTTCGGCGTCGAGGTCGAGCAGGACGAACGCGTCCGGGTTCTCCTCCTGCGCGGAGCGGACCAGGCCCCAGACCGCAGAGGCGGCGAGGTCGGTGACGTCTCCGGCGGCCGGGACCGCACCGCGCGTGACCACCACGAGCCGGGCCTGCGAGGGGTGTTCCTCGGCCAGCCAAGCCTGAAGCGCGGCCAGCACACGGTGCGTGAGTTCGTGGGTCTCCGCGGCAGTGCCGGATTCGCCGACGCACTCGAGAATCTGGACGTCGGCAGTGTCCACAGTGGTCTCGACGTCCACCGAACGCTGCCATTCGATCCGGTACAGCGGCGCGGCCTGCTCGGCGACCGGCGCGGCGAACGCGCGGAACACCGTCTCGGCGACCGTCGCGACCGGAGCTCCAGTCGGGTCGGCGAGGGCGATGGTGAAACCGTCCTCTGTGGTCGGGGTGAACCGCACGCGCAGCGCGGACGCACCGGTGGCGTGCAGCTCAACTCCGGTCCAGCAGAACGGAACCCGGCCGACACCGCCGTCACCGCCACCGGCGACACGCAGCGCGTGGGTGCACGCGTCGAGCGCGGCCGGGTGGAGGCCGAAGCGGTCAGCGTCACTGTCCTCCGGCAACGCGACTTCGGCGAAGATCTCACCGTCGCGTTGCCAGACTGCTTGCAGGGAACGGAAAAGCGGGCCATACGTCAAGCCGGTGTCGGCGAAGTCGTCGTACAGACCGTCGATGGCGACCGACTCTGCGCCGGCGGGCGGCCACTCGGTCAGCGCAGTGCCGCCGCTGGCCGACTGCGGAGCGACGCTGCCGCTCGCGTGCAGGGTCCAATCGGCGTCGTCGTCCTCGGTTCGCGAGTGGACAGTCACCGAACGGACGTCGCGCTCCCCCGCCGCTCCGACGGTGACCTGTACCTGGATGCCGCCGCGCGCCGGCAGGACAAGCGGGCTGCCCAGGGTCAGTTCCTCGATCCGGCCGGAGCCGACCTGGTCTCCGGCGCGGACGACCAGCTCCAGGAACGCGGTTCCAGGCACGGTGACCGCGTCGCCGAGCTGGTGTTCGGCCAGCCACGGGTGCGTTTCGACGGACAGCCGGCCGGTGAGGACGACGCCGTCGGTGTCCGCGAGCGCGACGGCCGCGCCGAGCAACGGGTGCCCGGCGGACGTCAGCCCGGCGGCAGTGACCTCGTCACGGTTCGCGCGGGCGTCGAGCCAATACCGCTTGCGCTGGAACGCATACGGCGGCAGGTCGATGCGCTGAGCACCACGGTCGGCGAAGACCGCGGCCCAATCCGGGGTCAAACCGCTGACGAACAGCTCAGCCAACGCGGTGAGCGCGGCGGCCGGTTCTTCGCGGTCCTTGCGGAGCACCGGGACCACGAGCGCGTCGGACGTCTGGCGGACCAGCGCGGACAGCACGCCGTCCGGACCGACCTCGACGAAGCGTCCGACACCTTGTGCGGCAAGGGTTCCGACGCCGTCGTGGAACCGGACCGCGGCGCGGACCTGACGCACCCAGTAGTCCGGAGTGGACATGTCGACATCGGGGCCGACCGTGGAGACCAGCGGGATTTCCGGCTGGTGATAGGTCAGGCCACGGGCCACGGTGGCGAACTCCGCGAGCATCGGTTCCATCAGCGGCGAGTGGAACGCGTGCGACACCTTGAGCTTCGAAGACTTCCGCCCGTCGAACATAGCCACCACGGCTGCGACGGCGTCCTCGGTGCCGGAAAGCACGACGGAGTCCGGGCCGTTGATCGCGGCGATGCTGACCTCGTCAGTCAGATGCGGCGTGACCTCGTCCTCGGTCGCCTGCAGAGCCACCATCGAACCGCCGGACGGGAGGGCCTGCATCAACCGAGCCCGCGCGGCGACCAGAGTGGCGGCGTCGGCCAGCGAGAAGACTCCGGCGACGTGCGCGGCGGCGAGTTCGCCGATCGAGTGGCCGAGCAGGAAGTCCGGCTTGATCCCCCACGACGCGAGCAACCGGAACAGCGCCACCTCGATCGCGAACAGCGCGGGCTGGGTGTAGCCGGTTTGATTGATCAGTCGCGGTTTCTCGAACAGGACTGTCTTGAGTGGACGGTCGAGGTGCTGGTCCAGTTCGGCGCAGACCTCGTCCAGCGCCGCGCTGAAGACCGGGAACGCAGCGGCCAGCGCGGCCCCCATCCCGGTCCGCTGCGCACCTTGGCCGGAGAACAGGAACGCGGTCAGTCCTTCCACCTGCGTGCCGGTGACGACCTCCGGAGTGGTGACGCCGTCCGCGAGCGCGGCGATGGCCTGCTTCGGATTCTCGGCCAGCACGACCGCGCGGTGCGACAGCGGCGACCGCGACGTGGCGAGCGAAAAGCCCAGGTCAAGCGGGGTCACCTCGAACGACGCCAACTGCGCGGCCTGAGCCCGCAGCGCCGCACTCCCGTGGCCAGCCAGCGGCAGCGGAACCGCGACGCCCTCCGGCCAGCTCGGCGCAACCGGCGCGGCGGCCTCCACCGCAGGCGCTTCCTCCAGGATGATGTGCGCGTTCGTACCGCTCACGCCGAACGACGAAACACCCGCGCGACGTGGGCGTTCCCCAGTCGCCCACGGACGCTCGGTGCGCAGCAGCTCGACCGCGCCGGAGGTCCAATCGACCTCTGTGGACGGTTCAGTGACGTGCAGCGTGCGAGGCAGCAGACCGTGCCGCATCGCCTGCACCATCTTGATCACGCCGCTGACACCCGCCGCCGCCTGTGCGTGACCGATGTTCGACTTGATCGACCCGAGCCACAGCGGCTCGGTACGGTCCTGGCCGTAAGTAGCCAGCAAGGCTTGCGCCTCAATGGGATCGCCCAGCGTGGTGCCGGTGCCGTGGCCCTCGACAGCGTCCACATCGGACGCCGACAGCCGGGCGTTGGCGAGCGCCTGCCGGATCACCCGCTGCTGCGAAGGACCGTTCGGCGCGGTGAGGCCGTTGGACGCGCCGTCGGAGTTCACCGCCGAACCTCGGACGACCGCGAGCACCGGGTGTCCGTTGCGCTGGGCGTCGGAAAGCCGTTCCAGCAACAGGGTTCCCGCGCCCTCGGCCCAACCGGTGCCGTCCGCGCTGTCGGAGAACGCCTTGCACCGACCGTCCGCCGCAAGGCCGCGCTGACGGCTGAACGCGAGGAACGGTCCGGGGCGCGACATGATCATCACGCCGCCCGCCAGCGCGAGCGAGCAGTCCCGCTGGCGCAGCGACTGGACCGCCAAGTGCAGCGCGACCAGCGAAGACGAGCAAGCGGAGTCGATCGTGACGGCCGGGCCTTCCAGCCCGAGCGCGTAGGCGATCCGGCCGGAGATGACCGAACCGGCGTTGCCGGTGCTCAGGTAGTCCTCGACCTCGCCCGCGAGCACGGACGGCGGCAGCTCGTCGTAGTAGTCCTGCCCGCCGCTGCCGACGAACACGCCGACCTGCTGTTTTGCCAGCGAGTGCGGGGCGATGCCGGCCCGCTCGAAGGTTTCCCACGCCAGCTCCAGCACGATCCGCTGCTGCGGATCCATCGCCAGCGCCTCGCGCGGCGAGATGCCGAAGAACGGCGCGTCGAACTGGCCCGCGTCGTGGACGAACCCGCCTTCGGAGACGTAGCTCGTGCCGGGGCTGTCCGGGTCGGCGTCGAACAACCGGTCCAGCGCCCAGCCGCGGTCGGACGGGAACTCCCCGATCGCGTCTCGGCCGTTGGCGACCAGCTCCCACAGGTCGTCGGCGGACCGGACTCCGCCCGGGTAGCGGCAGCCCATCGCGACGATCGCGATCGGCTCGGATTCGGCGGCCTCGACCGCGCGCAGCCGCGCCCGCGTCTCCTGCAGGTTGGCGGTGACCCGCTTCAGGTAGTCGACCAGCTTGGTTTCGTCGGTCCTGGCTTCGTCAGACATCTGGAGAACCTCTTGTCGCGGTTTCGGGCTGTCCGTGAAGGGCTCCTTGAGGGAATCTGATTCCCGGAAGGAGCCCTTCACGGACAACGGGGGTCAGGCGCCGAGCTCGTCGTCGATGAGGGCGAACAGTTCGTCGGTGGTGGCCGCTTCGAGCGCTTCGGAGCCGGATTGGCCGCCGGACAGCGTCTGGTGCAGCGCGGCGACGACCGCCTGCAGCCGGGGCAGGATGCGGGACCGGTCGATCTCCGCGGCGTCGAGCGCGGCGGCCGCCGCTTCGAGCCGGTCGAGCCCGGCCTCGAGCGGGACCTCCGTCTCGCCCGCGCACAGCTGGCTCCACAGGTGCTCGGCCAGCGCCTGCGGGTTGACGTGGTCGAACGCGACCGTGGCGGGCAGCTTCAGGCCGGTGCCGGCGCCGAGCCGGTTACGCAGGTCGACCGCGGTCACCGAGTCGAAGCCGAGTTCCTTGAAGGCCCGCGCGGGTTCGACCGCACCCCCGTCGTCGTACCCGGCGACAGCGGCGACCTCGCCGCGCACCAGGTCCAGCACGGTCCGGCGCTGTTCAGCCGGGCTCAGCGCCGCCAGCCGGGTGGCGAGGTCGCCCGCGCCCACCGGTTCGGCGTCGGTCTGGTCGGCTGCCGCCTCGGGGATGCCGCGCAGCAGCGGGCGGGACCGGGCGAGCTGGTAGACCGGCGCGAACGCGGCCCAATCGATATCCGCGACGACCAGCTGGGACTCGTCATGGTCGAGCGCTTGGCCGAGGGCTTCGACGGCCAGCCGCGGGTCCATCTCGGCCAATCCCATGCGGCGCAACAGATCGCTCGCGTCCGCGTCGACCATGCCGCCACCGCCCCAGGACCCCCAGGCCACCGCGGTCGCGGTACGACCGGCCGCACGACGGCGCCGGGCCAGCGCGTCGAGGTAGGCGTTGCTGGCGCCGTAGGCGGGCTGGCCGGAGGTGCCCCACACCGCGGCGCCGGAGGACATCAGGACGAACGCGTCGAGTTCGGTGTCGCCGAGCAGCCGGTCGAGCAGCTCGGCCCCGGTGACCTTCGCACGGATCGCGGCGGTGAACTCCTCCAGCGTGACGTCGGCCAGCGCGGGCTCGCGGGTGAGCACTCCGGCGGCGTGCACCACGGCGGTCGGCGGGTGCTCGGCGAGCAGCTTGGACAGCGCTGTCTCGTCGGCAACGTCGCAGGCCACGACGGTGACGCGGGTGCCGGACAGCTCTTCCACCAGCTCACGCGCGCCCTCGGCTTCGAGGCCGCGACGGCTGGTCAGCACCAGGTGCTCCGCGCCTCGTCCGGCGAGCCAGCGCGCGACGTGGCCGCCGACCGCACCGGTGCCGCCGGTGATGAGCACGGTGCCGCGCGGCTGCCACGGCTCGGCGACGTCCGGGCCGAGCGGCGCGTGCACCATCCGCTTGGCGAACACTCCGGACGGCCGGATCGCGACCTGGTCCTCGTCGTTGATGCCGGAGACGACAGCGGCGAGCTTCGCAGCGTCAGATGCGTCCGTGACGTCGACCAGACCGCCCCAGCTGCCCGGCTGGTCCAGGGCGACCACGGTGCCGAGGCCCCAGACCGAGGCGGCTTCGGGGTCGGCGTCGGAGAATGCGTCGACTGCGACTGCACCTCGGGTGACGACCCAGGCCGGAGCGTCGATCTCGTTGTCCCGCAGGGCTTGCAGGAGCGAGATGGTGGTGAGCGTCGGGTTCTCGGCGAAGGCGAGCAGCGAGAGGACGCCGTCGAACGGGCGGACCGCGGTGGCCTCGCCGAGCAGTTCGGCCAACGCGGTGCGGGTGTAGTCGGCGGCGACCAAGCGGACGACGTCGCCCTGTTCGGCCAGCGCGTCCGCCAGGTCGGTTGCCTGCTTGTCCCCGGCCGGGACGACGATCAGCCAGCTGCCGGTGAGCCCGCTGGTCACGCCGGACAGCGGGGCCCAGGAGACGCGGTACCGCCAGGAGTCCACCGTGGACAGTTCGGTGCGGCGGCTGTGCCAGGCGGCCAGTGCCGGGACGACCTCGGCGAGCGGGCCGGTCCCGACGCCGAGCCTCGTGGCAAGCGCGTCGACGTCGCCGCCGGTCACGTCCTGCCAGAACTCCTGGTCGGCCACCGGGGTCGCCGTTTCCGCTGCGACGGCTTCTTCTTCGTGCCAGAAACGCTTGTGCTGGAACGGATAGGTCGGCAGGTCGACGATCTGCCCGCCGGGGACCAGCGAGAGCCAGTCGACCGAACCGCCGCGGACCGAGTACTCCGCCATCGAGGTCGCGAACCGGGTCAGGTCGCCCTCGTCGCGGCGCAGGGTGCCGACGACCGAACCGGTGTGGCCGGTTTCGTCCAGCGTCTCCTGGATGCTCATGGCCAGCACCGGGTGCGGGCTGATCTCGATGAACCGCGTGTAGCCCGCCTCGGCGAGCTGCGCGACGACCGGGGCGAACCGGACCGTGCGGCGCAGGTTGGCGAACCAGTACGGGGCGTCCACAGTAGACTCTTCGACCGCGTCGAGAGTGACCGTGGAGGTCATCGCGACGTCGCCGCGCCTCGGCTGGATCGGGCCGAGGTCCGCGAGCAGCCGGTCCGAGAGGTGTTCGACGTGCGCCGAATGCGACGCGTAGTCCACCGGGACCAGCTTCGCGCGGAAGCCTTCAGCCACCAGTTGATCGCGCAACTCTTCGAGCGCTTCGGTATCGCCGGACAGCACCGCGGAGGTCGCGCCGTTGTCGGCGGCGACCGAGATCCGGCCGTCCCACGCGCCAAGCCGCTCTTCCAGTTCGGTCGCCGGGAGGCCCGCCGCGAGCATGCCGCCTCCGCGTCCGCCGAGAATGTCGCCGATCGCTTTGCTCCGCAGCGCGACCACCAGCGCACCATCCTCAAGCGACAGTGCACCTGAGACAGTCGCGGCGGCGATTTCGCCCTGCGAGTGGCCGATGACCATGTCCGGCTCGACGCCGTGCGCACGCCACAGCGCAGCCAGCGAAACCATGACCGCCCAGAGCATCGGCTGCACGACGTCGACCCGGTCGGCCGGCGGGGTGCCCGGTTCGCTCTTGAGAACAGAGATGACCGACCATTCGGTGAACTTCCGCAGCGCGGTGTCGCATTCGGACATTCGCGCGGCGAAGGCCGGGGACTGCTCGATGAGGTCGAGAGCCATGCCCGTCCACTGTGAACCCTGGCCAGGAAACACGAAGACAGTGCGCCCACGCACATCCGCGGCACCAGTGATCACGTCCGGCCTCGAAGCGCCAGACGCCAAGGCGCGCAACGCTTCCTCAGCCTGCTTGCGGTCCTGCGCGACGACCACCGCACGGTGGTCCAGCGGTGCACGACCAGCGACGAGCGTGCGCACGACGTCGGCGAGGCCACTGTCCACTTGAGCCAGCTGCCCGGCGGACTCCGCCAGCGCGGCCGGAGTCTTCGCCGACAAGGCCAGCGGGTAGACGGGAGACGAAACAGCAGTCGCTTCCTCGGCGACCGGAGCCTGCTCGAGGATCACGTGCGCATTCGTCCCACTCACGCCGAACGACGACACCGCCGCCCGCCGCGGCCGGTTCACCTCGGGCCACGCCTGCGGTTCGGTGAGCAGCTCGACTGCGCCGGACGTCCAATCCACGTGCTTCGACGGCGTCCCGACGTGCAGCGTCTTCGGCAGCCGAGCGTGTTGCAGCGCCTGCACCATCTTGATCACGCCCGCGACGCCAGCGGCGGCCTGCGGGTGGCCCATGTTCGACTTGATCGAGCCGAGCAGCAACGGCGCACCGCTGCTGCGCTGACCGTAGGTTTCCAGCAGCGACTGAGCTTCGATCGGGTCGCCCAAAGCGGTTCCGGTGCCGTGCGCCTCGACAGCGTCCACATCGGACACCGAGAGCCCAGCGTCGACGAGCGCGGCCTCGATCACCCGGACCTGCGAAGGACCGTTTGGCGCGGAGAAACCGTTGCTGGCCCCGTCCTGGTTCACCGCCGAACCGCGCAGCAGCGCGAGCACGCGGTGCCCGTTGCGCTGTGCGTCGGAAAGCCGCTCCAGGACCAGCACCCCGACGCCTTCCGCCCACGAAGTGCCATCGGCGTCGTCGGAGAACGACTTGCTCCGGCCGTCCGCCGCGAGACCGCGACGGCTGCAGAAGTCCACGAACATCTCCGGCGTCCCCATCACCGCGACGCCGCTCGCCAGCGCGAGCGAGCAGTCTCCGCGACGCAGCCCTTGCGCGGCCATGTGCAGCGCGACCAGCGAAGACGAGCACGCGGTGTCCACCGACACCGACGGTCCTTCGAGGCCGAGTGTGTAGGAAACCTGGCCGGACACCAGGCTGCCGTCCGGGCTGCCGCCGCTGTAGTCGTGGTACATCACGCCGGCGTAGACGCCGGTCGAGCTGCCCTTGAGCCCGTGCGGGTCGAGCCCCGCGCGCTCGAACGCCTCCCAGGACGCTTCGAGCAGGATCCGCTGCTGCGGGTCGGCGCGGCGGGCGTCGCGCGGGCTGATGCCGAAGAACTCGGCGTCGAAATCCGCTGCGTTATAAAGGAAACCGCCGTGCCGGGTGTAGGTCTTGCCGGGCCGCTCGGGCGTCGGGTCGTAGACGCCCTCGATGTCCCAGCCGCGGTCGGCCGGGAACTCCCCGATCGCGTCGCGGCCCTCGTCGACGAGGTCCCACAGGTCGTCCGGCGTCCGCACACCCCCGGGGTAGCGGCAGCTCATGCCGATGATGGCGATCGGCTCGGTGTCGCGCGCCTCCAGCTCGTGCAGCCGGCGGCGGGCCTGCTTGAGATCGGCCGTCGCACGCTTCAGGTAGTCGCGGAGCTTGTCCTCGTTGCTCATGGTCTGCCCGTTCATGAGATGCCCAATTCGTCGTCCAGGACGGCAAACAGCTCGTCGTCGGTGGCCTCGTCCAGATCGGCTTCGGTTTCGGCTCCCGCGTGCGCGTCGGCCCACTTGCGCACCAAGGCGTCCAGCCGCGCGGCGACCTTCGCGGTCGACCCGTTCAGCGTTCCGGCCGCGCCCCCGAGGAGCGTTTCCAGCCGGTCGATCTCGGTCAGCAGCGGTTCGGCCGGGCCGCGGCCCACGCCGAGCAGCTCGTGCAGCCGCCGGGCCAGCGCGGCCGGGGTCGGGTGGTCGAACACGATGGTCGCGGTCAGCTTCAGCCCGGTCCGCGCGCCGAGCTGGTTGCGCAGTTCGACGGAGGTGAGCGAGTCGAAGCCCATCTCCTGGAACGCACGGTCCGGCTCGACCGCGGCGGCGTTCGCGAAGCCGAGGATCGCCGCGACCTGCCCGGACACCAGGCTCAGCAGGTACTCCTCGCGCTCGGCCTCGGGCACGGTCGCCAACCTTGTCGCTGCCGGAGCCTTTTTGGCTGGCCGGCGAACCATGCTCCGGAGGACCGGCGGCAGGTCGTCGGTCCGGGCGCGCAGCGCCGCCTGGTCCAGGCGGACCGGCGCGAGCACGGGTTCGGCCGACGCGAGGCTGGCGTCCAGCAGGGCGAGTGCTTCAGCGGTCGCCATCGGCGGTGTGCCCAGACGGCGGAGACGGCGGAAGTCCGCTTCGGACAGTTCGCCCGCCATGCCGCCGTCCTCGGACCACGCGCCCCAGCACAGCGACGTCGCCGGAAGTCCTTGGGCGCGACGGTGTTCGGCCAGTTCGTCGAGGAAGGCGTTGGCCGCGGCGTATCCCGCCTGCCCGGCCGCGAGGACCGTGCTTGCGGCGGAGGAGAACAGGACGAACGCGTCCAAGTTGCTCGTCAGCTCGTGCAGGTTCCAGGCGCCGTCGACCTTCGGCGCGAAGACGCGGGCGGTTTCTTCCTCGGTGAGGGTCTCGACGCGTCCGGCCGACGGCACGCCTGCCGCGTGGATGACGGCGGACAGCGGGCCGACGGTTTCGAGGAGGTTCCGCACGGACTCCGCGTCGGTGACGTCGCACGCTTCGACCGCGACTGTCGCACCTCGGGAAGTCAGCTCGTCGCGTAGCTCGGCCGCACCGGGGGCGTTCGCTCCCCGACGGCTGGTCAGGACGAGGTTCCGCACGCCGTGCTTGGTCACAAGGTGCCGGGCGACGACTGCGCCGAGACCGCCGGTACCGCCGGTGACCAGTACTTTGTCCCAGTTCAGTTCGGTCGGTTCCGCAGTGACGGTGGTGAATCGCGGGGCGAAGACCTGGCCGTCGCGGACCGCGGTCTCCGGCTCGCCGGTAGCCAACGCGGTCTCCGGGTCGCCATCGACCAGCGCGAACCGGCCGGGGTTCTCCGCCGCAGCCGCGCGGACCAGTCCCCAGGCCGGGGCGAGCGCCGGATCAACATCCTCACCGTTGACGGACACCGCTCCGCGCGTGACGACCGCGAGGCGACCATCGCCGTCGAGAGTTTCCTGGATGGCGGCGAGCACCTTCGCCGCGACCGCGCGTGCTGCTTCCGGCACTCGACGCTCCGAAGTGGACACTTCGAGAATCCGGAAGTCGTGCTGTTCGCCGATATTCTCGACGGGCTCCCAATTAACCCGGTACAGCGAGTCTTTCGCCGGAGCCAGCTTGAGCGCCCGCGCGGCGAGTGCCTCGACGGTCAGGACCGGGCCGCCGGTGGCGTCGGCGATCTGCAGAGTGATCGCGTCGGTGCCCGCCGGGGCGACTCGGACCCGCAGCGTCGACGCGCCCGGCGAGTGCACGGTCGTGCCGCTGAAGGAGAACGGCAGCATCGGCTCGGCACCGCCCTCGGGGGCCGGGCCGAGGAGCTGCGCGTGCATGGCGGCGTCGAGCAGGGCGGGGTGGACGCCGTAGTCGCGAGCCTCGGCACCGTCGGGAAGCGTGACCTCCGCGTAAATGACGTCGCCGTCTTGCCACATCGCTTGCAGGCCCTGGAAAGCCGGGCCGTAGTCGTAGCCCAAGGCAGCGAGAGTCGTGTACGGGTCGTCCAGCTCGACCTTCGTCGCACCGGCGGGCGGCCACTCGGCGAAGTCGAAGGAGGGTGCTTCCGCAGTCGGGGCAACGAAACCGCTGGCGTGCCGGGCCCAGGATTCGGCGCTGTCCTGTCGCGAGTGGACGGTTACCGTGCGGCGGCCGTTGTCATCCGGTGCCTCGACGGAGACCTGGATCGCCGCGCTTTCGGTGAGGGTGAGCGGCGCTTCGAGGGTGAGTTCCTCGATGTGCGCGCAGCCGACCTCGGCAGCGGCGCGGTGCACTAGCTCGACAAACGCCGTCCCGGGAACCAGAACCGTGCCGAGCACGACGTGGTCGGCGACCCAGCCGACGCTGGTGGTGGACAGCCGGCCGGTCAGCACCACCGAATCGGTCTCCGGCAGGTGGACGACGGAGCTCAGCATCGGGTGTTCGGCGGGCCGCTGGCCGTGCTCGGTCGCGTCGCCGCTGGCCGTGTCGGCGGGGAGCCAGTAGCGGGTGCGGCGGAAGGCGTAGGTCGGCAGCTCGACGCGGCGCGCGCCCGGGTAGAACGCAGTCCAGTCCACCGGGACGCCGCGCGCGTGCAGGGTCGCGAGCGCGGTGACGGCGGTGATCGCTTCGCCGCGGTCCTTGCGCTGGGCCGGAATGAAGGCGAGGGTGTCGTCGTCAAACGCGTTCTGGGCAGCGGCGGTGAGGACTGCGGACGGTCCAATCTCGACAAACGTCCGGACGCCTTCGTCCGCCAGCTTCTCGACCCCGGCGTGGAACCGGACCGCGGCGCGGACCTGACGTACCCAGTAGTCCGGAGTGGACAGATCCTCGCCGGCACCGACAGTGGAGACGATCGGGATCTGCGGCTTCGCGTAGGTGAGCTTCTCGGCCGCGACGGCGAATTCGGCGAGCATCGGTTCCATCAGTGGCGAGTGGAACGCGTGCGACACCTTGAGTTTCGAGGACTTCCGCCCGTCAAACGCGGCCACCACGGCGGCGACGGCGTCTTCGGTGCCAGAAAGCACGACTGAGTCCGGGCCGTTGATCGCGGCAATACTCACCTGGTCGGTCAGATGCGGCGTGACCTCGTCCTCGGTCGCCTGCAGAGCCACCATCGACCCGCCGGACGGCAAAGCCTGCATCAGCCGCGCCCGCGCGCCGACCAAGGCCGCCGCGTCCGGGAGCGAGAGAATCCCGGCGACGTGCGCGGCGGCCAGTTCCCCGATCGAGTGGCCAAGCAGGAAGTCCGGCTTGATCCCCCACGACGCCAGCAACCGGAACAGCGCCACCTCGACCGCGAACAACGCGGGTTGAGTGAACCCGGTGCGCTCCAGCTCGGCGGCATCGTCAAGGACTGTCTTCAGTGGACGGTCCAGGTGCGGGTCGAGTTCGGCGCACACGGCGTCGAAGGCTTCGGCGAAGGCCGGGTACTTCGCGGCGAGTTCCTTGCCCATCCCGGCCCGCTGTGCGCCCTGGCCGGTGAAGAGGAACGCCGTACGGCCGTTGGTGCGGCGGTCCCGTACTTCGCTCAGGCCGTCTCGCGTCGCACCGACAAGCACGGCGCGGTGGTCGAGCATGGACCGGGTGGTGGCCAGGGAGAAACCGACATCGGTCGGCGATCCTTCAAGGCCGGTGAGCTGGTTGACCTGAGCATCGAGCGTGTCCGCCGTGTCCGCGGACACCGGCCAAGCCAGCACCGGCACCTCGGCTGGCGCAGCGGCGTCCTCGACCGGCTCGGCTTGTTCGACAATCACATGCGCGTTGGTGCCGCTGATCCCGAACGACGACACCGCGGCACGACGGGCACGTCCGGTCTCCGGCCACGGGCGGGCCTCGGTGAGCAGCTCGACCTCGCCGGCCGACCAGTCCACGTGCGGCGAGGGCGCGTCGACGTGCAGAGTCTTCGGCAGCACGCCGTGCCGGATCGCCTCCACGACCTTGATCACGCCGCCGACGCCGGCCGCAGCCTGGGTGTGTCCGATGTTCGACTTGAGCGAGCCCAGCCACAGCGGTTCAGTGCGGTCCTGGCCATAAGTCGCGAGCAGCGCCTGCGCCTCGATCGGGTCGCCGAGCTTCGTGCCGGTGCCGTGGCCCTCGACGAGGTCGACGTCCGCCGTGCTCAGCCCGGCCGATTCCAGCGCCTGGCGGATGACTCGCTGCTGCGCGGGTCCATTAGGGACAGTCAGACCGCTCGACGCGCCATCGGAGTTCACCGCGGAGCCGCGGATCACGGCGAGCACCGGGTGACCGTTGCGACGAGCTTCGGAAAGCCGCTCGACGACGAGGACACCCGCGCCCTCGCCCCAGCCGGTTCCGTCGGCCGCGGCGGCGAACGCCTTGCACCGGCCGTCGTCGGAAAGCCCGCGCTGCTCGGAGAAATACACGAAAGTTTCGGGCGTGGCCATCACCGTGACGCCGCCGACCAGCGCCAGCGAACAGTCACCGCGGCGGAGTGCCTGCGCGGCCCAGTGAAGCGCGACGAGCGACGACGAGCACGCGGTGTCCACGCTCACCGCCGGCCCTTCGAGCCCGAGCGCGTAAGCGACCCGGCCGGACACGACGCTGCCAGCGGCCGCGTGCCCGGCGTAATCGTGGTACATGACGCCGGTGAACACGCCGGTTTCGCTGCCGCGCAACGTCTCCGGCACGATCCCGGCCCGTTCCAGCGCGGTCCACGAGGTCTCCAGCAGGATCCGCTGCTGTGCGTCCATCGCGAGCGCCTCGCGCGGCGAGATGCCGAAGAACTCCGGGTCGAATTCCGCCGCGTCGTAAAGGAATCCGGCCTCACGAGTGTTCGTGGTTCCGGGCCGCTCGCCGCTGGGGTCGTACAGCGTGTCCAGCGGCCAGCCGCGGTCCTCCGGGAAGCCACCGATCGCGTCGGTTCCGGTGGCGACGAGGTTCCACAGGTCCTCGGGCGACGTGACGCCGCCCGGGTACCGGCAGGCCATGCCGACGATCGCGATCGGCTCGCCGTCGCGCTCGCGCGTTTCCTGCAGTGCCCGCTTCGCTTCGCGAAGATCAGTCGTCGCGCGTTTGAGGTAGGCGAGCAGTTTGCGCTCGTTCTCGCCGCCGGACTGGAAGTCGCTACTCACGCCAATCGCCCCGCCTAACCGCGAAAAAGGGTGGAAAGTGCCACGTCGGGAACGCTACCGACGGCGCTGGCGGGCCCCCACCCCTAGCGGCCCCACATTCAGCTGGCCAGCGCGGCGGCGACCACGCGAGGGGCCGGCAGCGCCGCCACCTCCGCACGCAAAGCGCTCGCACCGGCACGAAGCGTTTCTCCCGTCAGCCGGGAAATCCCTTCTGCCGCACCGGAAATACCCGCCCCCGCAGCTGTCACGCGAGCGCCGAAAGCGGATTCGGTCAACGACAGCTGCGGCAGTCCGTACGCCACCGCGGCAAGCGCCAAGGTCTCGTCACCGTCGTGCACCACCGCCGCACAGGTCGGCAATACGGCAGCCGGCGGCGCGGCGTCGACGAGCTTCAGTTTCTGCGGCAATTCGAGACCAGCGGGCAGCTCTGCCGCACAGACAATTTCAGCGTCCACATCGGACATTGCCCGGAAGACCGGCTCGTACCACGACGGATCGTTCAGCGACAGGAGAATGCGTGCCCGGCGTGCCTTGCGGCGCAACCAAGTCGGCACCTCGACGGGGCCGAAGTACGGCACGTGCCGCAGCGGTTGTCCGGGAGAGTCCCGCAATGAAGGCGGGACGACGTCGAGCGTGAGGTCCGCAGCTGCGTCAGGTTCATCGTCCGGACCCAGCACGCGAACCGCCTTAGCGTCAGCCGCGCGCGCGGCGGCGATTCCGGCAGGAGCGTTCGACACGACCGCCGCGGGCCGCCACAATTGCGCGAACTTGGTCAGCGCAGCGGATTCGGCGAGCTCCGCGTCGCCGTCCTCGAGCTCGACCGCGACGCAGCCGGTGCGCAGGATGTCCTCGACGAACGCGGGCCGCCCGGCGATTTTCACGTCGTGCCCGGCAGTTCGCAGCGCCCAGGCCAGCGGAACCAGGGTGTGCAGACGGGCCGTTGACGACGGCGCGGCCAGGAGTACACGCATGGGGATCACTCCAGATACGACAAAACCGGGCCGGCCCGGTGCGGACAGTCGTGACGAGACTATCCACCCCGGACCGGCCCGGCGTACCCCTAGAAGCCGTTACTGGCCAGGCATTTTCACCGCTTCGATGGCGTTGCGGCGCATCGCCAGCCGCGCCGAGAGCGCGGTCGCCGGCCACACGATCAGGAAGATCGCGAGGACCACGCCGAGGAACACCCAGATCGGCCCGGACGGGATGATCTCGCCGGTGGTGAGCGCCATCGGCACCACGGTGAAGAGCGAGATCACGATGCCGAGCACGAGCCCGGTCACCGCCACGATCCCGCCTTCCACGAACAGCATCCGCCGGATCTGCCCGCGATCCGCGCCGGCGAGCCGCTGCGCGCCGAACTCCCGCCGTCGGGCCAGCACGGCCACCGCGAGCGTGTTCACCGCGGCGATCGCGGCGTACGCGATGGCCAGCACGGCCAGCAGATAGTTGATCAGCGCCTCGACGTCGGCACTCGCCTGGAAGCTCGCGGCGAGCGCGCTGTCGTCGCCGACCGTGACCCCGGGCCAGTCCTTCGCCCGATCGGACAGCGCCGACACGATCGCACTGGCGTCCCCGCCCCGCACGAGCACCTGCGACGCCAGGCCGCTGGTCGTGTGCGCGGCCAGGAGGTCCGCGGGCAGAATCATGCTCGCGTAGCTGGACGGGCTGTCCAGCAGCGCGACCACGGTCACCGGGACCTGCGCCCCGTCGCCGAGCCGCATCTTGATGTTCGAGCCGACCTTGACTTCCAGCTTTTCAGCGACCGACGCGGGCAGCGCCACGGAATTCCCGCGCAGCTGCGTCAGCGAGCCTTCGGTGACCTCGGTGGCGAGCACCGTGCCGCCCTGGTCCTGCGCGGCGACGCCGAGCAGCCGCAGCGGGTCGCTTCCGTTGCCGTCGTAGGGCTCCTCGACCCAGCCGGAGCTGGTGACGAGCGGCGATGAGGTCGCAACCCCTGGCGTACTGCGGATCTGCGCGAGCTCGTCCGGCGAGAACCCGCCCGCGGTCGAGGTAACCACCGCGTCTGCCTTCAACTGACCGGCGTACGCGGCGATCTGCGCTTTTTGGGCGGTGGTCTCGGAATACACGTTGCCGAGCGCGACCGCGCTGGCGAGCGTGATCGGCGTGAGCACCGCAGCGAACGCGACCGCCCGTGCCCGGGTGTTGATGACCGCGAGCGTGGCGTCGCGGCCGGCGACCCGGCGCACGAACGGACCGAACCGGTCCACCACCCAGGCGATGATCTCCGGACCGAGCAGCGCGACGCCGATCGCGCCGGTGAGCACCGCCGGTCCGCCGATCGCCGCCGCGGTGTCGGCGGGCATGAAGATCGTGGTCGCGGCGAGCAAAACCGTCGCCGCACCGCAGATCAGCGCGCCCATGCGGCGCATCGCGTTCACCTTGACGCCCGGAATCGCCGCTTCGGCCAGCGCCTGGATGGGCCGGGCCCGCGCGGCGGCGAGCGCGGCGAACCACGCGGCCCCGAAGGTGATCGCGAGCGTGGCGATGACCCCGGCCGCGAACGCGATGATGTCCTGGGTGAAGGCGAGTTCGTCCGGCACGATGCCGAGCGAGCCGCTGGTGCTGAAGATCCAGTTTCCGAGCAGGCTGCCCAGGAACGCCCCGCACACCGCGGCGATCGCGCCGACCGCCATCGTCTCCATGACGACCATGCGGTGCACCTGTTTCGGCGTCGCCCCGGTCGCCCGCAGCAGCGCTAGCTCCTGCTGCCGCTGCCGGACGGTGAGGCTGATCGTCGCCGAGACGACCAGTGCCATCACGACCAGCACCATTCCGCCGAACACCGCCGCGAGCAGGATCAGCGGCAGCTGGCTTCCGCTTACGCCGAGGAATTCGGCCGAACCGCGGTCGTCGCCGGTCAGCACGGTGAGCGAGGGAACCTGCGCGGAAATCTTGCCCGCCAGGTCCGCCGCGTCGACACCGTCTGCCGGGAAAACGCCGACGAGGCCGACCGTTCCGGGATGCGGGTTGAACCGCTGGGCGTCGGTGACCGAGAAGAAGAACGCGGGCGCCTTCACGGTCTGCGAAGGCTGTGCGACACCGGAAATCTGGAACGACTGCCGCTGCCCGTTCACCGCCAGATCAACGGCCGAACCCGCGTGCAGCCCAGCCGCGGACGCGGTGGTCGCGTCAATGACCACTTGCCCCGGAGTGTTCGGCGCCGCGCCTTCGGTGAGCTTGTATCCGCCCAGCGAAGCCGAATCCCAGCCGTGTCCGGAAAGGACAGACTCACCCGATTCGGCGGGCGCGCCGTCGTGCAGCAGCACGGTCGCGAACGACACGTCCGGCACCGCCTGCCTGACGCCCTGCACCGCGGAGATCTTCGCGACCTGGTCCTCCGGCAGCACCGCACGCTCGGCGTACGGGACGACCTGGGATTCCTCGTCCGGCAGCTTGAACCCGGCGGACCCGCCGACCACGAGCGGTGCCGCGGACAGCCGTTCCGGCGCGGCCTTAAGCACGATCGCCGTCTCGAACAGCCCGGCGCACGCGATCAGCAGACCGCAGCCGATGAGGATGGCGACGAACGACGCGAGCGACGCCGCCGCGCGGTACCGGAGGCTCGACAGCGCGAGCGCGAGCACCACTCGCCGCGAACTCACCGCTGCCTCCTCGCTTGCTCGCCGAGGTGCGCCAGGGTGCTCGCGACCGCGTCGACGCTGGGCGTGGTCATCTGCGTGACGATCCGGCCGTCGACCAGGAACAGCACGTTGTCCGCGTGGGACGCCGCGACCGGGTCGTGGGTGACCATCACGATGGTCTGGCCCGCGCTGACCAGCTCGCGCATCAGGCCGAGCACCTCGAGCGCGGTGGTGGTGTCGAGCGCGCCGGTCGGCTCGTCGGCGAACACCACGGCCGGGCGGGCGGCGAGCGCGCGAGCGATCGCGACGCGCTGCTGCTGTCCGCCGGACAGCTCGCCGGGCCGGTGCTTCACGCGCTGGGACAGCCCGACGCGCGCGATCACCTGGTCCACCCACGCCTTGTCCGGCGTGCGGCCGGCCAGGAGCGTGGGCAGCGTGACGTTCTGCTCCACGTTCAGCGCCGGCATCAGGTTGAACGACTGGAAAATGAACGCCACGTGCTCGCGGCGCAGCTCGGTGAGCTGGGTTTCGTTCTTGCCCTTGAGGTCGGTCCCCACGAGGGTGACCTGCCCCGAGGTCGGCGTGTCCAGCCCCGCCGCGCAGTGCAGCAGGGTGCTCTTGCCGGACCCGGACGGGCCCATCACCGCGGTGAAGGTGCCTGCCGGGAAGGCGACGGACACGCCGGCGAGCGCTTCGACGGCGCTCTCGCCGCGGCCGTAGGTCTTGTGCACCGCGTCCAGCTGGACGGGTGTCGCCACGGAAGTAGTGGTGGGCACGTCGTTCACTCCGATCCGTTCCCGGAACCGCGGCGCTCGAGCGACCACCAGACCGCGAGCACGAGCGCGCCCCCGCCCAGCGTCCAGAGCCAGAAGGGCGACTTGAAGGACATGCTGATGAGGCTCATCAGCAGCCAGATCACGAACTGGACCCCCGTGATGGCGGCCCAGGCGATCGTGACGATTCGGCGAGCGAGTCCGCTCCCGGAGCGGGTCTTCTCGGTGCTCTCCGACATGAGGCCCCCCAATACGGCTTCGACGGAGTCGGGATTAATTGTGTAAGGCTTGAACAGTTTAGCGGACTCCCGCGGACGGGGGAACCCCAGGGGTTTCGCTCAGGACGCCCGGCCCGCCGTGGCCCGCGCCCGCCGGTCGAAGTCCCGGACGCTCCACACGCCCGCGACCAGCACTCCGCCGCCCAGATAGACCCAGAGCAGCCACAGCGGATCCCACTGCCCGCCGATCACCCCGATGCCGAACCAGATCAGCGTGTTGACCGCCACGACCACCACCCACAGCCCGAACGCGAGCTTCGGCGCGGCCTCCAGCAGCGGCGGCGGCGACCCGGACGCCCGCCCTTCGACCGCGGCCCGCAACGCCGCGTGCGACTCCGCGAGCCGGATCCGGGCCAGCCTGCGAGCCGCTTCCTGCCCGTCGCAGACGCCCTCCGAACGGGCGTGCTCGACCTCGGTAGCCGCCAGCTTCCGATCCAGTTCGGTGACCTTCCCGAATCCGAACCGGTTGGTCTCGCTCACGTTGGCTCGCCCCCAGACCAGATCAGTGTAAGACTTGCACAGTTTACTGAAAGACGTACCGGAGCGAAAGATGCCGATCGAGCCCGATCCCCGAGCCCTGCCGCCGGGCCTGACCCCAGCCTGGCTGGGCGCCCCCCGTCCCCGCCGAGGACCGAAGCCGTCGCACACCGTAGCGGCGGTGGTAGCCGCGGCGGTAGAACTGGCCGACACCGAAGGCCTGGCAGCCGCGTCGCTGCCGAACATCGCGTCCGCACTGGGCCTGACGACCAACGCGCTGTACCGTTACGTGAGCTCGAAAGACGAGCTGCTGATCCTCCTGGCCGAAGCCGGCTTCGGCCCACCTCCGCCCGCCCCCGTCGGCCTGGACTGGCGCTCCGCCGTCCGCACCTGGGCCGACGCCGCAACCAAGCGATACGCGACGCGCCCGTGGCTGCTGGACGTCCGCGAGGGCCTGACTCCACACCGCCTGCGCTGGACCGAGCAACTTCTGGCGATCTTTGTTGAAGCCGGCCTGTCCACAGTGGACGCACTGTCCTGCGCAGAACTAGTCTCGGCGGTAGTCCGAGCCACCGCAGACCGCCGCCGCACGATCGCCGACCCGGACTCCCCGGAATCCACCGAGTACGCAGCCGAAGTGCGGGCCTTCCTGCACCCCCGCCTGACCGAAGGCGATTACCCGCACCTGGCCGAACTAACGGAGTCCCAAGAATTCCCAGCCGCCGCCCCCGAAGACTTCGCCCTGGAACGAATCTTGGATGGAATCGCCGCCCTGCTCCCATAACGAGTCCGTGAGGGGAACCCTGAGGGACTCAGAGTCCCTCAGGGTTCCCCTCACGACCATCGCCGGTCCGCGAAGGCTGTCTCTTATACACAAAACCCAGACCACGAGACCAACTAA